>NZ_CADEAU010000096.1 GCF_902825405.1 Micromonospora maritima
CCGACCGCCGCCGGCCGCGGGGTCGGCCGGGCGCTGGCCGCGCACGTGCTCGCGAGCGCCCGCGCGGACGGCTACCGGGCCATGCAGTTCAACGCCGTGGTGGCCAGCAACACCCGGGCCGTACGGCTGTGGCGCTCGCTGGGCTTCGCGGTGGTCGGCCGGGTGCCGGAGGGCTTCCGCCACCCGGACCAGGGGTACGTCGACCTGCTGGTGATGTACCGGCGGCTGGACTGAGCGCGACCCGGCTCAAGATTTGCGCAAGTTCCGTGCGCAACCGGCCTTCCGCCCGCGCGCACCGGGGATCCTGGTCGCACCGGCGCCGGCCGACCGCCGCCCCCGCGCCGGGAACCTGAACGGGGGATCGCGCTCCGTCGGCAGCGTGGCCGGCGCAGCGCGATCAGGGGCGGTCCGGTCCGTCCGGTGCTGTCGGACGCCGGGCCTATGCTGACCGTCCACCCGCCGACGGGAGGCCACCCGTGCCCTTACGCCTCAGCCGCGCCGAGGCGCTCGCCCTGCGGATGACCAGCCTGCTGCTGCGCCCGCATCCCGTCGCCCGGCCCGCTCGCGTGGCCGACGTGGTCGAGTGGTTCGGCGCCATGCAGGCACAGGACGCCGCCAGCGGGCTGTGGTCGCTCGGCGTGCGCCTGCCCGGCCGGACCCAGGACGACGTGCGGGCGGCGCTGGAGCGGCGCGAGGCGCTGCGCACCTGGCCGATGCGGGGCACGGTGCATCTGGTGCCGGCGCGCGACGCGCACTGGATGCTGGCGGTCACCGGCGTGCGGGCACTGGCCACCGTCGCCGGCCGGTGGCGTCAGCTCGGGCTCACCGTCGCCGACGGCGACCAGGCCGGCGACGTGCTCGGCGAGGCGCTGTCCGGCGGCGGTCGGCTCAGCCGCACCGACTGCCTGGCCGCGCTGCGCGACGCCGGGCTGGACACCACCGGCCAGCGGGGCTACCACCTGCTCTGGTACGCCAGCCAGCGCGGCATCACCTGCATCGCCCCGCACGTCGGCGCCGAGCAGACGTTCGTGCTGCTCGACGAGTGGGTGCCCGACCCGCACCGCCCGGAGCGGGACGAGGCGCTGGCGATGCTGGCCCACCGCTACGTGCGCGGCCACGGACCGGTGACCCGACACGAGCTGGCCCGCTGGAGCGGCCTCACCGTCACCGACGCCACCCGGGCCCTCGCGCTGGCCGGCGACCTGCTCGCCCCGGTCGAGGTCGACGGCGAGGCGGCGGTGGTCGACGCCGCGCTGCTCGACGCGCCCCGCACACCCGTCGACGACGTGCACACGCTCCCCGGCTTCGACGAGTACCTGCTCGGCTTCAAGGACCGTTCGCTGATGCTCGACCCGACGCACGCCGACGCCGTGGTGCCCGGCAACAACGGGATGTTCCAGTCCACGGTGGTGCACGGCGGTCGGGTGGTCGGCACCTGGAGGCGCACGCTGGGCAGGAGCGCGGTGACCGTGACGGTGCGGCAGCTCGTGCCGTTCGACGCCGCGCTGCGCGCCCGGGTCGACGCGGCCCTGGCCGACTACGCCCGCTTCCTCGGGCTGGAGCTGCGCCACTCCTGGTGATCCGAGGGCGGGTCGTCGCAGGGCGACGGGGCCGGGGGCGCGTACGCCTCCTGCCCCGCCGCCGCGCGAACGTGCTCAGTCGGCCAGCGCGCCGGCCGCCCGCCCCTCGTGCAGGGTCAGGTTGCGGCCGGTGCCCGGGTCGAACAGGTGGATCTTCTCCAGGTTGAACCACACGCGGCGGTTCTCGCCCTCGCGTACCGGCGACTCCGCCGACAGGCGGGTCACCAGGCTCGACCCGGCGCCGGCGAAGTCGGAGGCGCCCGCGTCGGCGGCCAACTCCTCCAGTTCGGCGGCGCTGGCCCGCTCCCCCTCGACGGTGAAGTAGCCGTACTTGTCCGAGCCCATCGACTCGACGATGTCGACGGGCGCCTCGAACTCCAGGCCCCTGGCCCGGGTCTCGTCGTCGATCAGCGCGGCGTCCTCGAAGTGCTCCGGCCGGACGCCGAGGATCAGCTCGCGGGGCGCGTCGCCGGCCTCCAGTTCGCGACGGATCCGCTCGCCGATCGGCACGTCACCCAACGCGGTGCGCAGCCGCCCCTCCTCCACGGCGGCGTGCAGGAAGTTCATCGACGGCGAGCCGATGAACCCGGCGACGAAGAGGTTGCGCGGGTGGTCGTACAGCTCCTGCGGCGGGCCGACCTGCTGCACCGCGCCGCCGCGCATGATGACCACCCGGTCACCCAGGGTCATCGCCTCGGTCTGGTCGTGGGTGACGTAGACGGTGGTGGTGCCGAGCTGCTTCTGCAGCCGGGACACCACGGTCCGCATCTGCACCCGCAGCTTCGCGTCCAGGTTGGACAGCGGCTCGTCCATCAGGAACGCCTTGGGCTGGCGGACGATCGCCCGGCCCATCGCCACGCGCTGCCGCTGGCCGCCGGAGAGGTTGGCCGGCTTGCGGTCCAGCAGCGCGGTCAGCTCCAGCACCTTGGCGGCCTCGTCGACCTTCTGGTTGATGGTCTCCTTGTCCAGCTTCGCCAGCCGCAGCGGGAACGCCATGTTCTCCCGCACGGTCATGTTCGGGTAGAGCGCGTACGACTGGAAGACCATGGCGATGTCCCGGTCCCGGGGCGCCTTGTCGTTGACCCGCTCCCCCGCGATGCGCAGCTCGCCGGAGCTGATGTCCTCCAGCCCGGCGATCATGTTGAGGGTGGTGGACTTCCCGCATCCCGAGGGGCCGACCAGGATGACGAACTCGCCGTCGGCGATCTCCAGGTCGACGTCCTGTACGGCGGTGGTCCCGTCCGGGAACCGCTTGCTCACCTTGTCCAGCACGATGTCGGCCACTGTTACCACCTATCCCTTGACTGCGCCGGAGGTCAGACCGGAGACGATGCGGCGCTGGAAGAAGAGCACGAACAGGATGATCGGCACGGTGATCACCACGGCGGCGGCGCAGATGGCCCCGGTCGGGTCCTCGAACTGCGACTCGCCGGTGAAGAACTGCAGGGCCACCGGGACCGTGCGGGACCGCTCGGTCGAGGTGAGCGTGATCGCGAACAGGAAGTCGTTCCAGCAGAAGATGAAGACCAGGATGGCCGTGGTGAACACGCCCGGCGCGGCCAGCGGCGCGATCACCCGCCGGAACGCCTGCCCCTGGGTGGCGCCGTCCATCTTCGCCGCCTTCTCCAGGTCCCACGGGATCTGCTTGAAGAACGCCGACAGCGTGTAGATCGCCAGCGGCAGCGCGAACGTGATGTACGGCAGGATCAGCCCGGGCCAGGTGTCGAACAGGCCGAGCTGCCGCTCGATCTCGAACAGCGGCGACACCAGCGACACCTGCGGGAACATCGCGATCAGCAGGGAGACGCCGACCAGCAGCTTCTTGCCGGGGAAGTCGAGCCGGGAGATCGCGTACGCGGCCATCGTCCCGAGCACCACCGCGATCATGGTGGCGATCAGCGCGATGCCGATCGAGTTGATCAGCGCCCGGACGAACTGGTCGGTGTCGAAGATGGTCCGGTAGTTGTCCAGCGTCCACTCGCGCGGCCAGAACTTGCCGTCGGTGAGCGTGGCCGGGGTCTTGAACGACAGCGAGGCGATCCAGAGCACCGGGACCAGGGCGAACACGACGACCACGAGGTCGAGCACGCCCCAGCGCAGCTTCGCCCGCGGGGTGGTTTCCACTGCCATGTCAGCGCCTCTCCCCATCGTCGCTGCCGGGGGCAGCGGTGCCGAACAGCTTCACGAAGACGAAGGCGATGATCGCCACGGTGATGAAGATCAGCACCGACATCGTGGAGCCGATGCCGAGGTTCAGGCCCCGGATCAGGTTGTTGTAGGCGAGCATCGACACCGAGGAGGTCTCGTTGCCGCCGTTGGTGAGCACGAAGATGTTGTCGAAGACCCGGAACGCGTCGAGCGTGCGGAACAGCAGCGCGACCAGGATCGCCGGCTTCATCACCGGCAGCATCACCTTGGTGAACCGCTGCCACGCGGTGGCGCCGTCGGTGGAGGCCGCCTTGAGCAGGTCCTCCGGCACCAGCGCCAGCCCGGCCATCAGCAGCAGCGCCATGAACGGGGTGGTCTTCCAGATCTCCGCCAGCATGATGATCGCCAGCGAGCTGGCCCGCTCGGTCAACGGCGCGCTGCCGTCGAACAGGTTCGCCAGGTAACCGGTGCCGGGCGTCCAGGCGTACCGCCAGGAGAACGCCGCGACCACGGTGACGATGCCGTACGGGATCAGCGCCGCGGTGCGCACGATGCCCCGGCCGACCAGCGTCCGGTGCATGACCAGGGCCAGGCCCATGCCGAGCACCAGCTCGATCGCGACCGTGACCACCGTGATCAGGGCGGTCACCCCGAACGCGGTCCACCAGAAGTCGTTGGTCAGCACGGTGACGTAGTTCTCCAGCCCGACGAACTGCCGCTCGTCCGGGAACCGCAGGTCGAACCGCTGCAACGACAGCCAGACCGAGTAGAGGATCGGGTACGCGGTGACCAGCACCATGACCAGGGCGGCCGGCGCGCAGAGCAGCCAGCCGAGGCGTCGCTCGGCCCGCTTGTTCTCGCTCAGCGGGGCGGTGGCGCGCCGCCGGGCGCGCTGAGCCGGTACGGCCGCGTGCCGGCCGGTCGACTCCTCCGCCTCGACGGCGGCCTCGGCGCCGGCCGGAGTCGCGTTCACGCTCATGGCAGGACCCCCTTCGACTCCAGCGCGTCGGCGATCGCCTTGCGCAACTCGTCCGCGGTCCGCTCGGGGTCGATGCCCGACGGCGGCGACAGGAGCGCCGACATCACCGTGGAGATGCTCTGGTACGCCGGGGTCAGCGGTCGCACCGCCGGCTCCTTCAGCTCCTCCAGGATGGTCTCCTTCATCGGGTACGCCTCGGCCATCTCCGGGTCGTCATAGACCGCCTCGATGGTCGGCGGCACGCCGTCGTTGACCGCGGAGAACTTCTGGTGCTCGGCGTTGCGGAGGCACCGGGCCGCCTCGAACGACTCGGTCGGGTGCTTCGAGTAGGTGCTGACCGCCAGGTTGACCCCGCCGATGGTGACCTTGCTCGGGGTGTCCGCCTCGATCCCCGGCACCCGCGCCCACTTCACGTTCTTCGCCAGCTCCGGGTTGGCCTCCTGCATGGCCGGATACACGAACGGCCAGTTCACCTGGAACGCGCCGCGGCCGGACTGGAACTCCAGTCGCACCGGGTCCTCGACCGCGTTGCTGAACGACGGCGAGGTCACGCCGGACGTGGCGAACGTCTTGAGCTGCTCCAGCGCGCGTACGGTCCCGGCGTCCATCACCGCCTTCTTGCCGTCGTCGCTGAGGATCTTCCCGCCGGCGCTCTCGGCCAGCGTGTTGTAGAGGACGACGAGTCCCTCGTACTGGGCGCCCATGGTGAGCACCTGGTACGGCTTGCCCTGCTCCTTGAGCTGCCGGGCGGCGGAGATCATCTCGTCCCAGGTCTTCGGCGGCTGCGACACCAGGTCGGCCCGGTACCAGAGCAGCTGCACGTTGGTGTTCTTCGGCGCGGCGTAGAGCTTGTCCTCGTACCGGGCGGTGTCCAGCGGACCGCCGAGCGTGCCCTGCTCCACCTCTGCCTTGTCCTGGCCGGTCCATTCCCGGATCCACTCGGCGCTGGCGAACTCCTGGGTCCAGGTCACGTCCAGGCCGAGCACGTCCATGCCGGTGTCCTGCGCCGCGAGCCGACGCACCATCTGCACCCGCTGCTCGTCGGCCTCCCGCGGCAGCACCCGGTAGGAGATCCGGTAGCGCCCCTGCGCCTGCGCGTTGCAGTCGTCGACCACCTTCTGCAGGTTCTGCTCCGGCGGGTAGTACAGGTTGATCGTGGGCGTGCCGCCGTCGCCGCCGGACCCGCAGGCGGCCAGCGGGGCCACCAACGCCAGCGCGGCGGCCGCAGCCGCCGCGCGTCTCACCGGCCGCCGTGCGGCCGTGTCGGGGACTGTCGTCATCACCCTCCCCCTCTCTTCGGCGAAGAACCGGGGAGGTCACCCGTGCCCCGGCGCACGGCGAGACGGTCGAGGCACCGGCCTGTCCGCCCGACGCCCCGGGCGTTTCGTGCGGCTGAACGTGCCCGACCTGCGACGAAGCGAAACATCACGGTCACGTGACGGTGACCGCCGCGCTGCGCCGCGGCGCGGCCCCGCCTAGGTTGGGGTGATGGACGCCACCTTCTTCTTCGATCCGGTCTGCCCGTGGACCTGGCGCACCTCCCGCTGGCTGGTCGCCGTCGCCGAGGCGCGCGGGCTGAGCGTCGAGTGGCGGGCGTTCAGCCTGGCCATCCTCAACGACGGGCAGACCGCTCCGGAGTACGCCGAGGCGATGGCGGCCTCCGGCCGGGTGTTGCGACTGGTGGAGGCGCTGCGCGCGCAGGGCCGCCACGACGACGCGGGCCGCCTGTACACCGAGCTGGGCACGCGCAGCCACGACGCCGGTGACCCGCTCGGCGACCGGGTCGTCGCGGCGGCGGTGGACGCGGCCGGCCTGGCCGACGCGGCGCCGGCGCTGGACGACGACAGCTGGGACGAGGCGGTCCACGAGTCGCACGCCCTGGCGTACGGGTCGGCCGGCCCGGACATCGGTTCGCCGGTGCTGATGGTCCCGGACGCCCGCCGGGGCATCCACGGCCCGATCATCACCGAGGTGCCCGGCACCGAGGACGCCTTGACCATCTGGGACTCGATGCTGCCACTGATGCGTCTGGAGACGTTCCACGAACTCAAGCGCGCGCGCCGCTGACCACCGACGTTTTACGCGTTGTACGCTCCTTCCGTGTGGGAGCGTGAGTACGCGTGGACCGACGCCGGCAAGGCGAGCGCCGCCCGTCACGACGTCTCGGAGCAGGAGGCGATCGACGCGCTCTACTCGCCGCAACGGATCGAGAACCACATCGGGACTCTGCTGCTCGCCGTGGCCGGCCTGGCCGACACCGCCCGAGTGGTCATGGCGCTCTGCGAGCGGATCGGGAAGGTCAGCAGCTACGGGATCCTGGCCGTGCGCTTGGCCACCCCCGATGAGGTCAAGCAGTGGATGGAGGGAACGCGATGAGCGCCGACCGTGATCCGCGGGCGATGAGCCGGGAGGAGTTGGTGGCCTACTTCGACCGGGGCGGTGACATCTCCGAGCTGCTGCGGGACGCGACCCGGGGACCTGACCTCGGGCCGGCGCCCACGCCGGAGAGCGTGCCGATGGTGGTGACCGGGGTCAGACTTCCCTCGACGATCGTCCGACGGCTCGACGAACTCGCCGGCAACGACAAGGGTGGGCGATCCGGTCTGATCCGCAGGGCGATCGACGAGTACCTGGCCCGGCACAGCGGAGAGGCGGCCTGATCCGTCCCACTCCGTGAGCGGGGAGGCTACCCAGCGTCAGTCGACTCGACTAGCGTTTGCCTAGCTCCGTAGCCAGCGCGTCGCCGCCGATGTCGATACGCCGCCGGCCGTCCCCCACCGCCCGCCCGATCGGTTGGTTCTCGCGGGAACTGCCGTCTGCTCGCGTACCGGTTGGGCAGGATTCCCCCGAGGAGGTGCCGTCGTGCAGGACACCCGCGCTCTCGCCCTGACGTTCGAGGTGAGCGGCCTGCCCCCGGTCAAGACCGAGGCCCTGTCCATCTTCGCCGCCGGGCACCGGCAGGCGACGAGGGTCCGCGCGCTGCTCCAGGCCGCCTGCACGGCGGCCCAGCGCACCGGGTGGACCCCGCTCGCCGGTCCGATCGAGGTGGACCTGACCCTGCGCTGCCCGCCCGGGCACCGCACCTCCGACGCGAGCACGCTGCTCGGCGGCGTGTGCGCCGTGTTGCAGGACAAGAAGCGGGTGGCCAACATCGGTCTCGCCCACCTCGGGGTGCTCGTCGACGTCGCGCTCTGGGCCGACGACCGGCAGATCCGCCGCCTGTCGTACGCCGAGGAGCCGGCGGAGGAGTTCTCGTACCAGGTCCGGGTCGCGGCCGTGCCGACGATGGTTTGACCGACGCCCGCGGTGGGGTACCGCGGACGCCGACGAAGGGAGCGCCGATGTCGGAGCCACATGTCACGCTCGATCCGAGCGGGCTCGACCCTGTGCAGCAGAAGCTGCGCGGCCCGCTTGAGGATCAGCTGACCTCGGCCCTGCAGGCGGCCGCCGACCGGGTTCGTGCCAGCTACGCGGGCGAGCCGGTCGAGGACGTCTGCCGTCGGTTGCTCGACGAGACCCGCGCCGGCCTGCACCCGGACATCGCCGCCGGCTTCCAGCCCGACATGGACGAGTTCTGTCGGGTCGCGGTGGCGATCGTCCGGGGCGAGGTGGGCTGAGCGCACGGTTACGCCGCCGAAGGTGAGTACGCGTACCGATGGCGGACGCGCCCGCGGCGACGAGAATTCTCCGCGTGCGAACTCGAATCGTTGTCGTCCTCGCCACCGTCGGACTGAGCGGGCTCCTGCTCACCACCGGCTGCTCCTACCGGGAGAACATCTGCGCCGACGGTGAGTACCCGGTCATCGCGGTCGGCCCCGACGGCGGCCGCGCCTGCCTGCCCGACGGGCAGGAGCCCACGGCCCCGTACGTGCGCTTCCCGGCGGACAAGGTGCCGCAGCACGTCGACGACGAGTGGGACGTCTACTGGCGGACCCACGGCATCGACGAGAACGGCGCCGTCATCGAGACCTGAGCCGACGGGCGCGTCCGACGCTCAGGCCCGCCGGACGTCGACGGAGACGACGTGGGTGCCGTCCGGTCGGGTCGACTCGCCCAGCCGGATCGGCAACCGTCCACCGTCCGGCGGGAGCAGGCCGAGGCCGAAGCTCAGGTGCCCCTCGAAGTCGCCGGCCGCCGCCCAGCCGAGCAGCGTCGGGTAGCCGATCGCCGCCGGTGGCACGTCGGCCGTCCCGCCGCCCCGGGCGTCGTGCGCCTGCGCCGGATCGAACCGCACCGACAGGTACGCCGTGCCGGGCAGGGTGACGGGCGCGCCACGCCCCTCGGTCTCCACCTGCGGGACGTAGCCGACCTGGTACGACGGGGTGGGCCCGCGGAAGGCGAAGGTGATCCGGCTGAACCCCTCCGCGGGGTGGTCGCCGGTCTGCACCGCCACCAGCACGGGCAGCGGCTCGCCGGGGGCGGGGGTCACCGGGACGCGCACCGGGTGCGTCACCCGGGCGAGCGGGCCGGGCACCGCCCAGCCCCAGGTCACCCGCCAGGAACCGGCGGTCACCGACGTGTCGGTCGAGGTGGGCGGGGTGGTCGCCACGGGAGGGGTGGCGGCGCCGGTCGGGACCGGCGACGCCGTGGTGGCGGACGTCGCCGGGGTCGCGCCGTCGTGGCCGGTCGAGGTGCAGGCCGCCGCGAGCAGCACGACCAGCCCGGCGAGCAGCGGAACGCGCTGAGGTGTCATGACTCAGTGTCACTCCGTGACGGGCCGGCGCACCAGAGGCGTCGGGTCCGGAATCCGGTCGGCCGGACGGGTCAGGACCGGGTCCGCAACTCCCCGGCCCTGACCCCGGCCGTCCGGCGTGGTAACGGTCTCCGCCGTGGGAACGCGACGGGCGTGGCACGACGCCCGCGCCGGGCTCCGCACGGCGAGCCGATCTGCCCGCACTCAGCTCCACGGTGCTCTTACCACCGGACTCCGGTGCGCCCCCGACTCACCCCGACGAGGCGTGGACGCCGGCTCAGGTTAGGCAGGTCCGCGCAGGTCGGACAAGCTTCGGCAGACGCCTGCGGCTGTGATTGATGTCAATGCCGAAATCCGGCATGTCGACGTAACAGGGTCAGCCGACCGGGCGCTGTTCGTCTTCGAGACGCAGTGTGCGATCGGCCCGTCGCGACGGCGCGGACCGGGCCGCCGCCGCGCCGGCGACGAGCGCCAGCGCCCCCAGGTGCAGCACGCGTACGCCGGCCGGGGCGGGGACGCCGGCCGCGGGCAGTCCGGGCAGCAGCAGCGCCCCGAGGCCGGTGACCGCCAACGCCACCCGCCAGAACGCGGGCCGGTTCGTCGGCGGCGGGGGCGGCGGCACGCCGTCGAAGATCACGCCACGACGCGCGTCGTGCACGGCCAGGGCGACCACCAGCAGGCCGCCGCCGAGACTGGCGAACACGTCCGCGAACTGCCACCAGTAGATCCCGGTCAGGGCGTGGAAGTCGGCGACGCCGAGCAGGCGGGGCAGGCGTTCGGTGTGGCTGATCCGGTCCCACGCGACGTGGCTGAACGCGCCGATCAGGGCCGAGCAGACGGTGACCTGCCAGGGATGTCGCACCCCGGCCAGCGCGGCGTACTGCGGCCAGCCGAAGAACCTCGGCGCGGGCAGGTGCGCGGCGATGCCGGCGACCACCCGGCGCACGATCCAGGCGTACGCGAGCGCGACCGGCAGGCACCACCAGAGCAGCCCGCCCAGCGTGTGCGTACGCATCCCGAGGTCGAACCGGGTGCCGCTGAACAGGTAGGCGACGTCCGGCGCCACCGCCCCGGTGGCCAGCGCCACCCCGTCGAACCAGTGCGGCCGCCACCGCTTCAGCGGCAGTACCGGCGCGAGGTGCGACGGGAAGGTGAGCGGCACCTGTCGGACGTTACCGGCCGGATCAGAAGTGGCGGACCAGGTCCGGGAACGCGGCCAGCCGAATCACCCCGGGGTCGGTCGGGTCCAGTTCCTCGTGCTCCAGCACCCAGGTGTTCTCGTTCGGGATGAACACCGCGTTCATCCCGGCGGCCCGGGCGGGCAGGATGTCCGAGCGCGGGGAGTTGCCGATCATCCAGGCCGCGGTCGGGTCGAACGCGTGCTCGCGGGCCAGCCACCGGTAGGTGTCCGCGTCCTTCTCCGGCACGATGTGCGCCGCCCGGAAGTGGTGCAGCAGCCCGCAGGCGTCGAGCTTGCGCTGCTGCTCCTCCCGCTCCCCCTTGGTCAGCAGCAGCAGGTGGTGGCGGGTGGCCAGGTCGTCCAGGGTCTCCGCCACGCCTGGCATCAGCTCGACCTGGTGCCCGACCAGCGCCGCCGCGAGCTGCTCGATCTCGGCGCGTTCCGGCTCGGTGGCCGGGCGTGCGCGCAGCTTCTCCAGGCACTCGCCCAGGCTGCGCAGGAAGACCTTGCTGCCGTAGCCGTGCGCCACCGCGTTGGCCCGCTCGATGTCGTCGAGCACCGCCCGGATCTGCGTCCGGTCCAGGGTGGGGTGGTCGAGCCAGGTGAGGAAGTCGTCGATCACCCGCTCGAAGAGGACGTTGTTCTCCCAGAGCGTGTCGTCGGCGTCGAAGACGAGCACGGCGGCCTCCCGGCGCGGTCGCGTCACCCCAGCCTCCCCTCGCGGCCCCGCACACCCTACTCCGGCCCTTCCCGGGCCACACCCGGGTTGCGCGGGGCCTGCCGGCCCGCCGGTTCAGCGGCGCAGCGTGAGGATCAGGTCGGCGACCAGGGCCGTCCACCCGGTCTGGTGCCAGGCGCCCAGGCCCGCGCCGTTGTCGCCGTGGAAGTACTCCGGGAAGCAGATCAGGTCCCGCCAGTCCGGGTGGGTCTGGAACAGCTGCGCGGCCCCGTAGATCGGACGCCGGCCCCACCCGTCGCGGGTGAACAGCGAGATCAGCCGGGCCGACAGGTCGTCGGCGATCTCGTCGAGGGTGCGCTTGACCCCGGAGCGGGTCGGATACTCCACCTGGAGGTCGTCGCCGAAGAACGCGGCGTAGTCGCGCAGCGCGCTGATCAGCAGGAAGTTCGTCGGCATCCAGATCGGGCCGCGCCAGTTGGAGTTGCCGCCGAACAGGCCGCTCGTGGACTCGGCCGGCTCGTACCCGACGCTGAACTCCTGGCCGCCGAGCGTGACCGTGAACGGCTTGTCCAGGTGGGCGCGGGAGAGCGTGCGCAGGCCGTACTCGGAGAGGAACTCGTCGGTGTCGAGCATCCGGGCCAGCAACCGCACCACCTGCTCCGGGCCGACCATCGACAGCAGGCGCTGCTGGCGTCCGTCCGGCCCGAGGCGGCGGGCGCCGATCACCTCGGCGTACTCGGGGCGGTTGGTGAGGAACCAGCGCAGCCGGGCGCCCAACTCGGGCAGGCGACGCATGGTCCGGGCGGTGAGCCGGGTGACCGCCGCCAGCGGCAGCAGCCCGACCACCGAGCGCACCTTCAGCGGCACCTGGGTGCCGTCGGCCAGCCGCAGCACGTCGTAGAAGAACGCGTCCTCGGAGTCCCACAGCCCCTGGTCGTACGCGGCCGCGGCGATGTACGCGAAGTGCTCGAAGAACTTCGTGGCGGTGTCCACGTACGCCCGGTCGTGCTCGGCCAGCACGATCGCCATGTCGAGCAGGTTCAGCGCGTACATGCCCATCCAGCCGGTGCCGTCGGACTGCTCCAGCACCCCGGCCACCGGCAGCGCGGCCGAGCGGTCGAACGGGCCGACGTTGTCCAGCCCGAGGAAGCCGCCCTCGAAGACGTTGTTCCCGCCGGTGTCCTTGCGGTTGACCCACCAGGTGAAGTTGAGCAGCAGCTTGTGCATCACCCGGGCGAGGAACTCGTGGTCCCGGGAACCGTCGATCTCGAACACCTTCAGCGCGGCCCAGGCGTGCACCGGCGGGTTCACGTCCCCGAACGCCCACTCGTACGCCGGGATCTGGCCGTTGGGGTGCAGGTACCACTCGCGGAGCAGGAGCAGCAGCTGCTCCTTGGCGAAGGCCGGGTCCACCCGGGCGATGGTGACGCAGTGGAAGGCCAGGTCCCAGGCCGCGTACCAGGGGTACTCCCACGGGTCCGGCATGGAGATCACGTCGAAGCTGTTCATGTGCCACCAGGCGCTGTTGCGCCCGTGCCGGCGGCCGGCCGGCGGCGGCGACGAGCCGGGATCTCCCTCCAGCCAGCGCTTGACGTCGAAGTGGTAGAACTGCTTGCCCCACATCAGCCCGGCGATCGCCTGGCGGGCGACCAGGGCCTCGTCGGCGGTGGCGGCGGCCGGGATCACGCTGTCGAAGAACCGGTTGGCCTCGGCCCGCCGGGCCCAGAGCACGGTGTCGAAGCCGTCGCCGAGGTCGGCCGGGGCGGGCGGGTCGCCGGCCGGCGGCGGCGCGGTGCGGGTCAGCCGCAGCCGGATCTGGCGCTGCCCGCCGGCCGGCACGTCGAGCACGTAGTGCAGCGCGCCCTTGGTGCCGGTGCGCTCCGGGTTGACGGTGGCGGCCCCGGTCACCACGTGGTCGTTGATGCCGTCCTTCGGGTACGCGGACCGCCCGGGCAGGCCCCACAGCCGCTCGGCGTTGGTCTCGTTGTCACACAGCAGCGGCACCGGGTCGCCGTCGCCCTCCAGCAGCAGCTGGCCCAGCACCCAGTGCTCGCCGACCAGCCGGGAGCCGGACCCGACCAGGTGCGGGACGCGGTCGGCACCGGGCAGCCCCCAGGCCCAGGTGTTGCGGAACCAGAGCGTGGGCAGCACGTGCAGGGTGGCGTCCTGGTCACCCCGGTTCGCGACGGTGACCAGCAGGCACATGTCGGTCGGCGACGCCTTGGCGTAGTCGACGGTGACCGCCCAGTATCTGTCGTCGTCGAAGATGCCGGTGTCCACCAGCTCGTACTCGGTGTCGTCCCGGCCGCGCAGCGCGTTCACCGCGACCAGCTCGTCGTACGGGAAGGCGGCCTGCGGGTAGTGGTAGCGCCAGCGCATCCACGAGTGCGTGGGAGTGCTGTCGAGATACCACCAGTACTCCTTGACGTCCTCGCCGTGGTTGCCGCCGTCACCGCCGAGGCCGAACATCCGCTCCTTGAGGATCGGGTCCCGCCCGTTCCACAGCGCCAGCGCGAAGCAGAACGTCTGCCGGTCGTCGCAGACGCCCGCCATGCCGTCCTCGTTCCACCGGTAGGCTCGGGACCGCGCATGATCGTGGGGGAAGTAGTCCCACGCCGTGCCGTGCTCGCTGTAGTCCTCCCGTACCGTCCCCCACGCCCGCTCGGACAGATAGGGGCCCCATGCGCGCCAGTCCTGCTCCCCGGCGTCGGCCTGGGCGAGCCGGTGCCGCTCGGGGTCGGAGGTCGCGGAGGTCGGGCGGTCGGTGATCACCCGCACATCTTCGACGCCTCCCGGGTACTTCTCCACAGCGGCCATTGTCGCCGTGGCATGTCACACCTCGCTGCCGGTGGAGGAAAGTTGATCGACATCCGCTTCGGCCCGCAGGTCTGCGGCGACCTGTCCGCGTCCGCCGGCCGGGAATGGCTGGTCACGGACGGGCGCGGCGGCTATGCCATGGGCACCGTCGCGGGGCTGCGCACCCGCCGCTACCACGGGCTGCTCGTGGTGGCCGGGGACACGCCGGCGTCCCGCAAGGTGGGACTGGCCAGCCTCGACCCGGCGGTGACCCTGCCGTCCGGGCGGCAGGTCCGGCTCGGCGCGCACGAGTGGTCCTCCGGGGTGGTCGATCCGCGCGGCTTCGAGCTGCTGGAACGCTTCGACCTCGCCGACGGGCTGCCGCGCTGGCGGTGGCGGATCGGCGAGGTGGTGATCGAGCGGGAGATCGCCATGACGTACGGCCGGTCCTGCGTCGCCGTGGTGCACCGGCTGGTCTCCGGCGGCCCGGTCCGGCTGGACCTGGCCGCGGCCTGCACCTGGCGCGACGCCCACGGCGAGCGGCGGGCCGACGGGCCG
>NZ_CADEAU010000097.1 GCF_902825405.1 Micromonospora maritima
CGCGCCCGGCTGGCCGCCGGTCCCGCCGGCCGGGCCACAGGCCGGGCCGCCGCCCGCCGCCTGACCCGGCGTCACTCCCACTCGATGGTGCCCGGCGGCTTGCTGGTCACGTCCAGGACCACGCGGTTGACCTCGGCGACCTCGTTGGTGATCCGGGTGGAGATCCGGGCCACCACGTCGTAGGGCAGCCGGGACCAGTCGGCGGTCATCGCGTCCTCGCTGGAGACCGGGCGCAGCACCACCGGGTGCCCGTAGGTGCGCCCGTCGCCCTGCACGCCGACGCTGCGGACATCGGCCAGCAGCACCACCGGGAACTGCCAGACCCCCCGGTCCAGGCCGGCCGCGGTCAGCTCCTGCCGGGCGATCAGGTCGGCCTTGCGGAGCACTGCGAGGCGCTCCTCGTCGACCGCGCCGATGATCCGGATGGCCAGACCCGGGCCGGGGAACGGGTGCCGCCACACCATCGCCTCGGGCAGGCCCAGCTCCAGGCCGATCGTGCGGACCTCGTCCTTGAACAACGTACGCAGCGGCTCGACCAGGGAGAACTTCAGGTCCTCGGGCAGGCCGCCGACGTTGTGGTGGCTCTTGATGTTGGCGGTGCCGGTGCCGCCGCCGGACTCCACCACGTCCGGGTAGAGCGTGCCCTGCACCAGGAACTCGACGTCACCGTGCGCAGCGATCTCCCGGGCGGCGGACTCGAAGACGCGGATGAACTCCCGACCGATGATCTTGCGCTTCTGCTCCGGATCGGTCACCCCGGCGAGCGCGCCGAGGAACCGCTCCCGCGCGTCGACCACCTTGAGCCGGATGCCGGTCGCGGCGACGTAGTCCTTCTCCACCTGCTCGGCCTCACCGGCCCGCAGCAGCCCGTGGTCCACGAACACGCAGGTGAGCTGGTCGCCGACGGCCCGGTGCACGAGCGCCGCGGCGACCGCCGAGTCGACGCCGCCGGAGAGGCCGCAGATGACCTCCTTGTCGCCGACCTGCTCGCGGATCCGGGCGACCTGCTCGTCGATGATGTTCTCGGGCGTCCAGGTGGGCGCGACGCCGGCGATCTCGTAGAGGAAGCGGGTCAGCATCTCCTGACCGTGCGCGGTGTGCCCCACCTCGGGGTGGAACTGCACGCCGGCCCGGCGGCCGGCCAGGTCCTCGAACGCCGCGACCGGGGCGCCCGCCGACTCGGCGGTGACCGTGAAGCCCTCCGGGGCCTCGGTGACGCAGTCGCCGTGGCTCATCCAGACCGGCAGGTCGGCCGGCAGGTCCCGCAGCAGCACACCGGGCTCGGTCAGGCGCGGGCGCAGCGGGGTGCCGCCGTACTCGCGGTTGCCGGTCCGCGCGACCGTGCCGCCGAGCGCCTGGGCCATCGCCTGGAAGCCGTAGCAGATGCCGAAGACCGGCACGTCGGTGTCGAACATGCCGGCGTCGATCTGCGGGGCGTCCGGGGCGTAGACGCTGGCCGGGCCACCGGACAGGATGATCGCCGCCGGGTCCTTCGCCAGCATCTCGGACACCGGCATCGAATGCGGGACGATCTCCGAGTAGACCCTCGCCTCGCGGACACGGCGCGCGATGAGCTGGGCGTACTGGGCTCCGAAGTCCACCACGAGGACGGGGCGAGGCGTGCTCATGTGGGCAAAGCCTACCGACAGTCACCGGCACCGCGGACGCGCCCCGCACACTCCGCGTGGCGGGTGACCGAGGACTCCGGTACGCCCCGACTTGTCCGTCCGGACCGCCACCGGTCCACCGGCCCGATAGCGTGCCGCCGACCCGACCGACGAGGACGACAGGGGCGGACCGATGACCAGCACGGTGACGATTCGCGACTTCCGGCCGGACGACGGCGAGGCGCTGTCGGCGCTTGTCGTCCGCTGTCTGCGCGAGGTGAACAGCCGCGACTACCCGGCCGAACTGATCGACCGGATGTGCGACCACTTCTCCCCGGACCGCTTCCGCCGGCTCGGCCGCGAGCGACGCGTCTACGTCGCGGAGCGGGACGGCCGCGTCGTCGGCACGGTCTCCCGCGACGGCAACAAGGTCTACACCATGTTCGTCGATCCGGACGCGCACGGCGGCGGCATCGGCCGCCTGTTGATGCGGCACGTCGAAGACCTGGCCAGAGCCGAGGGTCACGACTTCATGGAGACCGGCGCCAGCATCACCGGGCACGGCTTCTACCAGCGCATCGGCTATCAGGACGTGCGGGTGAGCGACACCGAGTTCGGGATCAACCACATCCTCCGGCGGTCGCTGCGGCCCTAGCCTCGCGGGACGTCACCCGGAGGGCCACCTGGTCGGGGTGGATCACCGGGCCCCGCCGCGCCCGCCGCCGCCCCGTCCCGCCCGGTCCGTCGCGCCGCCCCCACCGGTCATCCCGCCGCGAGGGAGGGCGACCTCGTCGGCCACCGCCGGCGCGTACCCTTCGGTCGCGCTGATCCGGCGGGCGATGATCCCGAGCAGGACGCCGTAGACGACCTTCGAGGTGATGTCCGCGACGGTGTACGTGAGCTGCCGCGCGACCACGCCGTCGGCCGAGTCCCAGAGGGCCGGCATGAGGTAGGCCCCGGGGTAGAGCAGCCAGGACACGAGCACCAGCCACCACACGCCGCGGGCCAGCGGTCGCGCCGTCGGGGGCAGCCGGTCCAGGTTGCCGAAGATGGTCCGCGCGACGAGGACCAGCAGGAGCACGAAGAAGACCGTGCTGACCAGCCCCCACACCCAGAACGGCGCCGAGCGCTGCACCTCGTGGAACTGGCCCGCGTACCCGGTGTAGATCATGGCGAGCCCACCGGCGACGAAGGCGACCCAGGCCAGGTGGAATCGGCGGCCGGTCACCCCCATGACCACCAGCAACTGGATCAACAGCACCGGAACGTCGATCGACCAGTTGACGTAGCGGTAGCCGTTGGAGAAGAGGGTGCCGGACTGGACGAACGCCGTGCCGTCCCAGCGGAAGGCGCCCACCCACCGCTGGTAGAGCAGGAACAGCTCGAAGAAGGCCGACACCATCACCACGGCCGAGAGCACGGAGGAGAACTGGTAACGCGGCGCGACCGAGCCCCGGGTCACCAGGAAGTAGACCAGCCCGGCCGCCATCACCGCGAATCCCAGGCTGAGGACGTGGGAGATCAGCGTGAACTGGTCCACGTTGTAGGAGAAGGTGTTCTCGAAGTTCATCGCCGTCCCCGCCCACAGCCGTCCAGATCGCCGGATAAGTCCGTTATCAACCGTTACCGTAGGTCGGTGAGCGCGGCGCCGACGGGAATCCGCCGATCCTCGATCCGGAGTGCGGCGTGACCGGCTGGTGGTTGTGGCTGTACGTCACCTCGATGGCAGGCGGGACGCTGCTCTTCCTCGCCTGGTGGGCACGGCCCCGCGGTGTCCCCGCGATCGAGTACCAGGTCGCGGTCGCGGTTCCCGTCTGGTCCGGGCTCTGGTACACCGCCCTCGCCCTCGGCGGTGGCCGGGTGACGGATGCCGGCGGCCAGTCGGTCTACTGGGCCCGCTACGCCGACTGGGCGGTCAGCGCCTCGCTCCTGCTGGTCGCGCTCGCGCTCACCGCCACCCACGCCCTGCCCGGCCGGCACCCGGTCCTGCCGGCCACCCTGGTCGGGCTGAACCTCGCCATGATCGCCGCCGGCCTCCTCGCCGACCTCTCCGCCGACCCGGGGAGCCGATACCGGTACTTCACCCTCGGCACCGTGGCGCTGCTGGGCATCTTCGCGGTGATCTGGGGGCCACTGCGATCCGTCGCACGTCGCCAGCCCGACGGGTTGCGCCACGCGTACGTCGAGGCGGCGGCCGTGCTCACCGTCCTCTGGATCGGATACCCACTGATCTGGCTCGCCGGCCCGTCCGGCCTCGAGCTGCTCGGCCCGACCACGGACACCGCCCTGTTCGTGCTGCTCTCCGTCGCGTCGAAGGTCGGCTGGGGCGCCCTCGACCTGGCCCGGCTGCGCAGCCTGGCCCGACGGAACGAACTCGCGGTCGCGGGACGGCCGTGACCACCCCCGCCGGCGCCCCGGGGCGGCACCGTCCGGTCATCGCGCCGGACCCGGCGGCACCCGGGCTGCCGGCGGGCCGGGGACACGCCTCCGTCCTGGCCGTCGCCGGCCTGCTCGCCCTGGCACCGCTGATCCGTCACACCGGGGTCGGGACCTCGCCCGCGTACCTGCTGGCCGGGCTGCTCGCCGGCCTGCCACACGGAGCGGTGGACCACCTGGTGCCCGGCTGGTCGTCCGCACGGGCCCGGTCCCCGGCGGCCCGGTTGGCCGTGCCGCTCGGCTACGCCGCCGTCGCCGCCCTGGTGCTCGTGGTGTTCCAGGCCGCACCGACACCGGCACTGCTGGCCTTCCTCGTGCTGTCGGTGATCCACTTCGGCGCCGCCGACGAGGCGTTCCACGCCGAACGGGACGGGCGACCGGTCCGCTACTCACCGGCCGGAGTACTCGCCCGCGGCGGCCCGCCGGTGGTCGTACCGCTGCTGGTCTGGCCCGAGACGGTCGATCCGCTGTTGGCGGCGGTCGCCCCCGGCGCGCCCGCGGCGCTCAGCCCTGGGCTGCGGCTACTGGCTCTCGGATGTCTGGTGGCCGCCGGCACCCTCACCGTCGTGCGGGACCTGCGCGGCGGGCGTCTCCTCGCCGCCGCCGAACCGGTCCTGCTTCTCGCCCTCTTCGCCGCCGTACCGCCGGCGCTGGCCGTCGGGACGTACTTCGCCGCCTGGCACGCCGCCCGGCACGTGTCCCGGTTGTTGCGCGCGCACCCTGCCAACCGGTCCGACCTGGCGGCCGGCCGGTGGACGGCGCCACTGGGTCGCTTCGCGCGAGCCGCTGCCCTGCCCACCCTCATCGCCGCAGCCGTGCCGGTGGTGCTGGCGGGCTGGCCGGGACGGCCATTCGATCCGCTGGCACTGACGGTCGCCGTGCTGGCCGCCCTGACCGTGCCGCACACCGTGGTGGTCGCCTGGCTGGACCGGCGCCGCCCACCGGTCGGCTGACCTGCCGGCTCAGCGCAGCGCGGCCGGGGCGTGCGCCGGCACCGCCGGGTTCCGCGGCGGCACCGGGTCCACCCGGGCGTACGCCGAGCCGAGCGCCGGCCGCGGGTCCGCCTCGCCCTTGTTCGGCCAGAACGACATGGCCCGCTCGGCCTGGGCGGTGATCGTCAGCGACGGGTTCACACCCAGGTTCGCCGACACCGCCGCGCCGTCCACCACGTGCAGCCCCGGGTGCCCGTACACCCGGTGCCACGGGTCCACCACGCCCTCGTCCGGGCCGGCGCCGATCACCGCGCCACCGAGGATGTGCGCGGTCATCGGGATGTTGAACGGCTCGGTCACCGCACCCCCCGGGGTGCCGTCGATCTCCTCGGCGAGCATCCGGACCGCCTCGTTCCCGGCCGGGATCCAGGTCGGGTTGGGCGCGCCGTGGCCCGGCCCGGAGACCAGCCGGCCCCGCCGGTAGCGGGTGGTCAGCGAGTTGTCGACCGACTGCATGACCAGCGCGATGACGGTGCGCTCGGACCAGCCCCGGACGGACAGCATCCGCGCCGCCAGCCCCGGCTGCCGGACGATGCTGCCCAGCCAGCGCCGGACCCGGCGCGGGCCGCCGTCGACGAGCAGCGACTGGAGCAGGCCCATGGCGTTGGAGCCCTTGCCGTAGCGGACCGGTTCGATGTGGGTCTGCGGATCGGGGTGGAACGAACTGGTGATCGCCACCCCCTCGGAGAAGTCCAGGCCACGCCGCCGGGCCGCGCCGGACCCCACCGAGGCGCCGAGGATCGCCTCGGAGTTGGTCCGGGTCAGCTCACCCAGCCGGGGTGAGAGCGCCGGCAGCGCGCCGGTGGCCCGCATCTCGTGCAGCAGCCGCTGGGTGCCCAGCGCGCCGGCCGCGAAGACCACCTGGTCGGCGTGGATCACCGCGCGCCGCTTGCGCAGCCAGGCGCCGGTGCGCTCGGTGTGCACCGTGTAGCCGCCCGCCGGGTCCGGCCGGACGGCGGTCACCGTGGTCAGCGGGTGCACCTGCGCGCCGAGCCGCTCGGCGAGCCAGAGGTAGTTCTTGACGAGTGTGTTCTTGGCCCCGTGCCGGCACCCGGTCATGCACGAGCCGCAGTGGCTGCACCCGGTGCGGTCCGGGCCCACCCCGCCGAAGTACGGGTCGGGCACGCGCTGGCCGGGGCGTCCGATGTGCACGCCGACCGGCGTCGGGTGGAACGTGTGCGCCACCCCCATCCGCTCGGCCACCGCCCGCATCGCCCGGTCCGCGCCGGTGACGATCGGGTACGTGGTGACGCCGAGCATCCGCTTCGCCTGGTCGTAGTGGCGGGCCAGTTCGTCACGCCAGTCGGTGATGTCGCGCCACTGCGGGTCGGCGTAGAACGCGTCGAGCGGCTCGTAGAGCGTGTTCGCGTAGACGAGCGAGCCGCCGCCCACCCCGGCGCCGGAGAGCACCAGCACGCCGCCGCCACTCTTCCGGTCGGCGGAGCGGAGCAGAGTGATCCGCTGGAGCCCGAAACAACCGAGCTTCGGCGCCCAGAGGAACCGTCGCGCCTGCCAGGAGGTCTTCGGGAACTCCTCGTCGGCGAAACGTCGGCCGGCCTCCAGCACGCCGACCGAGTAACCCTTCTCGGCCAGCCGGAGCGCGGTGACGCTGCCGCCGAAGCCCGATCCGATGACGACCACGTCGTAGCGCATGAACGCATCATTACCGACGGGTAGCTATGGCGCCAGCAAGAGTTTTTCGCAGATCATGCAGAGCGCTTCGACCGCTGGGATTCCCGCCGCTGCAACCGCTGGCACCTCCCGACGCGTCGAACACGACGGGGAGAGGACGAAACCGTGACGAGACGACGCCTGCTGGGCCTGGCCGCCCTGGTGGCGGTGCTGCTGGTCGCCGCCGGGGCGGTGGTGACCACCCGGCTGGTGGCGCACCGCTCCCCCGACCGGGCCGCCGCGCCGGCCACCCCGACACCGGCGTCACCCACCCCGGCCCCGACCACCGCCAGCCCGACCCCACCGCCCGGCGCCGACCTGACCGGGCCGCTCAACCTGATGCTGGTCGGGGTCGACACCCGGGTCAGCATCCCCGGCTGGGAGCCGCACGCCGACGCCGTGCTGGTGCTGCACGTGCCCGCCGGGCTGGGCCGGGCGTACCTGTTCTCGCTCCCCCGCGACCTGGTGGTCGACATCCCCGCCTTCCCCAAGGCGCGCTACCCGGGCGGCCGGACCAAGCTCACCCACGCGATGAGCTACGGCAGCCGGGTGCCGGGCGACAAGCGGCACCCCAGCACCGCCCAGGGGTACGAGCTGCTGCGCACCACCGTCTCCCGCTACACCGGGCTGCGCATCGACGCCGGCGCGGTGATCACCTTCGGCGGCTTCGACAAGCTGGTGGACACGCTCGGCGGGGTCGACCTCTACGTCGACCAGCGGGTCGCCTCCCGGCACCGCCGGCCGGACGGGACCATGCGGCCGCTGGGCGGCGGCGGGTACACCGGCCCGCAGATGGTCTACGAGAAGGGCACCCGCCACCTGACCGGCTGGCAGGCGCTCGACTACGCCCGGCAGCGCTACACCGCCGGCGGCGACTACACCCGGCAGCGACACCAGCAGCAGCTGCTCCGGGCGCTCGCCCGCAAGCTCGTCGAGCAGGGCACCGCCCGCGACCCGCAGCGCGTCGAGCAGGTCGTCGCCGCGCTCGGTCGGACCCTGGTGTACGTCGGAGGCGGGCGCAAGCTCGTCGACTTCGCGTACGCCCTCGGTGGTCTGCCGGCCGACCGCCTCACCCTGGTGGCGCTGCCCGGGGCGGGCGTGGGCAGCGGCGGCGCGTACCGGGGCGAACAGCTCCGGCCGCTGGGCCGGGAGTTCCTCACCGCACTGCGCGGCGGACGCGCGGAGACGTTCCTGGCCGCGCACCCGACCCTGCGCGTGAAGACCTGAGCCGCTACAGCGGCTTCGGGGCGGCCGGCCGCTCGGTGCCGTACAGCCAGGCGTCGAACACCTTGCCGAGCTTCTTCCCGGACACCCGCTCGGCCAGCGCCACGAAGTCGGCGGTGGTGCCGTTGCCGTGCCTGCGCTCCGCCGCCCAGGTGCGCAGCACCGTGAAGAACGCGGTGTCGCCCACCGCGACCCGCAACGCGTGCACGGTCATCCCGCCCCGGTCGTAGACCGAGCGGCCGAACAGGTTCGCCACGCCCGGCTTGCCCGGCGGCGTCCGCCAGACCTGGCCGGGCGCGTTGGCGTACTGCTGCTCGAACGTGCGCTGGACGGTCGAGGAGCCGCTGTGCTCGGCCCACAGCCACTCGGCGTACGTGGCCAGCCCCTCGTTGAGCCAGATGTCCTGCCAGCGCTGGAGCGACACGCTGTCGCCGTACCACTGGTGGGCCAGCTCGTGCGCGACCACGCCGGTGTTGTCGCCCTGCCGGAAGAACCCGGCCGAGTAGACCGGGCGGCTCTGCGTCTCCAGCGCGTACCGGATCCGCTCGTCGGCCACCACCACGCCGCCGTACGCGTCGAACGGGTACGGCCCGAAGACGCTCTCCAGGTAGTCGGCGACCTCGACGGTGCGGGCGATCGACCGGTCCGGCGCGCCCTCGGCCACCCGCGTGGTGACCGCGCTGTAGACCGGCCGTCCCTTGTGCCGGCCGGTGGTGACGCGGAACTTCCCGATCACCACGGTGGTCAGGTAGCTGGCCATCGGTGAGCCCTCCGACCAGCGCCAGGTGGTCCAGCCGCCGGTGGTCGTCCGCCCCTTCGGCACCCCGTTGCCGACCGCCGTCAGCCCCTTGGGAACGGTGATCTCGACGTCGTAGGTGGCCTTGTCCGACGGGTGGTCGTTCACCGGGTACCAGGTGCTCGCCGACTCCGGCTGGCCGAGCGCGATCGCCCCGTCCGCGGTGTGCAGCCAGCCGCCCTCGCCGAGCGCCTCGTTGCGCAGCGCCTCCGGCCGGCCGTCGTACCGGACCTCGGCCACGAAGCCGTTGCCGGAGGTGAGGCCGGTGGCGGGGGTGACCACCAGCTCGTCGTCGTCGCGGGCGTGCCGGGCGGCGACGCCGTCCACGGTGACCGAGCGGACGGTCAGGCCGGCCAGGTCCAGGTTGAACGCGGACAGGTCGGTGGTCGCGGTGGCCCGCACCGTGGTGGTGCCGGTGAGCTTGTCGGTGTCCGGGTCGTAGCGCACCTGCACCGTGTAGTGCGCGACGTCGTAGCCCCCGTTGCCGTAGCTCGGGAAGTAGGGGTCGCCGGCCCCGGGCCCGCCGGGCGCGAACCGGCGCGTCGCCGACGGCTCGGGCGAGGTGGGCGCCGCGGCGCTCCGGTCCGCCTCGGGGGATCCGCAGCCGGCGAGCAGCAGCGTCCCGCAGGCCAGCAGCCCGAGCCCTCGTCGTCCGCCGCGCCGCGCCATGATCTCGATCCCTCCCGGGGTCCGAACGGCGGCCCTGCCCTCGGGCCGCTCCGCCCGCGGCAGCCTACCGAGCGGCGGTCACGTCCGCGTCACGGCAGGCCCGGCGGGGTCGCCCCGACCAACCACGCGTCGAGCAGCGCGCGCACCGGCCGCCCGGCGGTCCGCTCGGCGTACCCGACGAAGTCGGCGGTGGTGGCGTTGCCGTCGCGGTGCTGCGCCAGCCAGCCGCGCAGGATCCGGAAGAACGTGTCGTCGCCGACCGCGCGGCGCAACGCGTGCACCGCGAGCGCGCCCCGCTGGTAGACCGCGTCGCCGAACATCCCGGCCCGGCCCGGGTCGACGGTGGGCCGGGTCCAGTCGGTGGTGGCGTACCGGTCGGCGACGGTCCGCGCCACGGTCCGCCCGCCGTCGTGCTCGGCCCAGAGCCATTCGGCGTACGTGGCGAAGCCCTCGTTCAGCCAGATGTCGCTCCACCGGGCCACCGAGACGCTGTCGCCGAACCACTGGTGGGCCAGCTCGTGCGCGACCACCTCCGTGTTCGGCCGGTCGCCGGTGAAGAAGCCCGGCCCGTAGACCGGCCGGCTCTGCGTCTCCAGCGCGTACCGGATCCGCTCGTCGGCCACCACCACGCCGCCGTACGCGTCGAACGGGTACGGCCCGAAGCGGGCGGCCAGGAAGTCGGCGACCTCACCGGTGCGGGCCACCGACGCGGCGGCCGGGCCGTCCGCGGGCAACGCCGAGGCGACGGCCGTGACCAGCGGCCGACCGGCATGGGTGCCGGTGGTGACGCGGTAGTCGCCGATCACCAGCGTGGTCAGGTAGCTGGCCATCGGCGAGCCCTCCGACCAGCGCCAGGTGGTCCGGCCACCGGCGCTCGTCCGTCCCTTCGGGACACCGTTGCTCAGTGCGGTGAGCCCGTCCGGCACGGTGATCGCGATGTCGTAGGTGGCCTTGTCCGACGGGTGGTCGTTGACCGGGTACCAGGTGCTGGCCGACTCGGGCTGGCCGAGCGCGATCGCGCCGTCTCCGGTGGCGTGGAAGCCGCCGTCGCCCAGTTCCGCGTTGGGCAGGGGCTTCGGCACCCCGCCGTAGGTCACCTCGACGGTGAACCGCCGGCCCGCCGGCAGCCCGTTCCTCGGGGTGACGACCAGTTCGGCGTCGTCGTGGCGGTGCCTTGCCCGCTCGCCGTCGACGCGGACCCGGTCGACGTCGAGGCCGGCCAGGTCGAGCTGGAAGCGGGACAGCGCCTCGGTGGCGGTCGCGGTCACCGTGGCCGTACCGGTGAGCCGGTCGTCGCCCGGGTCGTAGCGGACGTCCAGCGCGTAGTGCCCGACGTCGTAGCCGCCGTTGCCGGCCCCCGGCACGTACGGGTCACCGGCGTCGGCCGCGCCGGGCCGGAACCCGCCCCGGTCGTCTCCGGTGCACGCGGTCGTCAGCAGCGCCGCCGCCAGCGCCGCCGCGCACCACCGCACCCGTCTCACCCCGGCGAGCCTAGACGCGCGACGGCGCGGACGGGGTCGAACCCGCGTCCGCGCCGTCGCGTCGTGCCTGCTCAGCGGTCGAGGACCAGGCCGACCTTCTGGAACTCCTTGAGGTCGCGGTAGCCGCACTTGGCCATCGCGCGGCGCAGCCCGCCGAAGAGGTTGAGCTGCCCGTCCGGCTCGTCCGCCGGGCCGAACAGCAGCCGCTCCATCGAGCCGAGCGGCTCGCCGGCCACCTCGAACGCGCCCCGGGGCAGGGACGGGTGGCTGGCCGCGGAGTGCCACCAGGCGCCGCCGGCCGGTGCCTCCTCGCAGAGCGAGAGCGGCTCGCCGAGCATCACCGCGTCCGCGCCGCAGCCGAGGGCCTTGGCGATGTCGCCGGAGGTCTGCATGTCACCGTCGGCGATCAGGTGCACGTACCGGCCGCCGGTCTCGTCCAGGTAGTCGCGGCGGGCCGCGGCGGCGTCGGCGATGGCGGTGGCCATCGGCACCCGGATACCGAGCACCGACTCGGTGGTCGACCAGTCGTCGCCGCCGATGCCCACGATCACGCCGGCCGCGCCGGTGCGCATGAGGTGCAGCGCGGTCTTGTAGTCGGTGCAGCCGCCAACGATGACCGGCAGGTCGAGGTCGGCGATGAACTCCTTGAGGTTGAGCGGCTCGTCGGTGGTGGAGACGTGCTCGGCGGAGACAAGCGTGCCCTGGATGACCAGGATGTCCACGCCGGCGTCGAGGATCACCGGGGCCAGCGCCAGGGTGTGCTGCGGCGACACCCGGACGGCCACGGTGCCGCCGCCGGCCCGCAGCTCGCGGACCCGCTCGGCGATCAGGTCGGGGCGGATCGGCTCGGCGTAGACCTCCTGGAGGCGCTTGGTCGCCCGCGCGTCCTCGCCGAGTCCGGCCAGCTCCTCCAGGATCTTGGCCGGGTTCTCGTAGCGGGTCCAGAGGCCCTCGACGTTGAGCACGCCGAGGCCACCGAGCTGACCGAGGCGCACCGCCGAGGCGGGGCTCATGGTCGCGTCCGAGGGGTGCCCGACACAGGGGATGCCGAACGGGTAGGCGTCGAGCTGCCAGGCCGTGGAGACGTCGTCGACGTCCCGGGTGCGGCGGCTCGGCACGATGGCGATGTCGTCCAGGTGGTAACCGCGCTGCGCGGTCTTGCCCAGCCCGATCTCGACCACGTCACGCATGGGGACTCCAGATGTGTTCGGGGGTGGAGGGGGGTCAGCGGGTGTGGTAGTTGGGCGCCTCGACGGTCATCTGGATGTCGTGCGGGTGGCTCTCCTTGAGCCCGGCCGCGGTGATCCGGATGAGCTGCCCACGCTGGTGCAGCTCGGCGATGCTCTCCGCGCCCGCGTATCCCATGGCGAGCCGCAGGCCGCCGGTGAGCTGGTGGGCGACCTGGGCGAGCGGGCCACGGTAGGGCACCTGGCCCTCGACGCCCTCGGGCACCAGCTTCTCGTCGCTCGTCACGTCCTGCTGGAAGTAACGGTCCTTGGAGTACGACTTGACCTGGCCGCGGGACTGCATCGCGCCGAGCGAGCCCATCCCCCGGTAGGCCTTGTACTGCTTGCCGTTGACGAAGATCAGCTCGCCGGGGCTCTCCTCGCAGCCGGCCAGCAGGCTGCCGAGCATCACCGTGTCGGCGCCGGCCACCAGCGCCTTGGCGATGTCGCCCGAGTACTGGATGCCGCCGTCGCCGATCACCGGGACGCCGGCCGGCCGGGCCGCCCGCGCCGCTTCCATGATCGCGGTGATCTGCGGGACGCCCACCCCGGCCACGATCCGGGTGGTGCAGATGGCACCCGGGCCGACGCCCACCTTGACGCCGTCGGCGCCGGCGTCGACGAGCGCCTTCGCGCCCGCGTAGGTGGCGATGTTGCCCCCCACGATGTCGATGCTCACGTCCCGCTTGAGCCGGCCGACCATCTCCAGCACCGCCCGCTGGTGACCGTGCGCGGTGTCCACGATCAGCACGTCGACACCCGCGTCGACGAGCGTCCGGGCCCGCTTGTACGAGTCCTCGCCGACGCCGATCGCGGCGGCGACCCGGAGCCGGCCCGCCTCGTCCTTGGTGGCCTCCGGGTACTGCTCGCTCTTGGTGAAGTCCTTGACCGTGATGAGGCCGCGCAGCGCGCCGGACTCGTCGACGATCGGGAGCTTCTCCACCTTGTGGCGGCGCAGCAGGTCGAGTGCGTCGTCCTTGCTCACCCCGACCGGGGCGGTGATCAGCGGCGTCCGGGTCATGATGTCGCGGACCGGCGTGGCCGGGTCGGAGACGAAGCGCATGTCGCGGTTCGTCACGATGCCGACCAGCTGGCCCTGCCCGTCGACCACCGGCACGCCGGAGATGCGGTAGCGCCCGCAGAGCGCGTCCACGTCGCGGAGCGTGTCGTCCGGGCTGGCGGTCACCGGGTTGGTGATCATGCCGGACTCGGAGCGCTTGACCAGGTCGACCTGGAGCGCCTGGTCCTCGACGGAGAGGTTGCGGTGCAGCACGCCGATGCCGCCCTGGCGGGCCATGGCGATCGCCATCCGGGCCTCGGTGACGGTGTCCATCGCGCTGGACAGCAGCGGCACGGTCAGCTCGATGTTGCGGGTGAGGCGGGTGCGGGTGTTGACCCGGCTGGGCACGACGTCCGACTCGCCCGGCTGCAGCAGCACGTCGTCGAAGGTCAACCCGAGCGGCACCACCCGGGCCGAACCGGCCGGCAGCTCGGGCAGATGGCCACCCAGCTCCCCGCCGTCGCGGCCGGCCGGGATCTCGGTGCTGGGCGAATTCTCCACGATTGCTCCCCTGAGCTGGTCGAACGGGCTGCAGCGAGGCGGCGCGCGCGGGCACCGGCGTGCGCCGGCGTGACGGCGCGTCGCCTCATCGTACCCACTGGCCTGCCCCGCCCCGGGCAGCGGCGGGCCTGGCGTAGGCCGGGCCACAGCGCGGCCGTGGGCGGGCTTTCCGGCGGCGCGGGGTCTACGGTGAGGGGGTGCACGACGAGCCCATCGACCCGTTCAACGGCGACCCGGCCGATCCGGCTGCCGGCCTGCACGATCCCGGCGACGACGACGCGCTCGACCCGCTGACCGAGGTCGAGCGGCAGGACGTCCTGGAGGATCTCGCCGACCTGGAGATCTACCAGGCCCTGCTCCAGCCGATCGGCGTGCGCGGGCTGGTGATCGAGTGCGAGGACTGCCGCGAGCCGCACTACTTCGACTGGGACCTGCTCCGGGGCAACCTGCGCCACCTGCTCAACTCGGGCCGGCCCCGGGTGCACGAGCCGGCCTACGACCCCGACCCGGACCACTACGTGAGCTGGGACTACGCCCGCGGCTACGCCGACGGCGTGCACGACACGCTCACCGAGGGCACGGACGACACCGCGGAGGAGTGACAGCCGCCGGGTGGGTCAGGCGACCAGGCCGGCCCGGAACCCGGCCGCCACGGCGTGCGCCCGGTCCCGTGCGCCCAGCTTGCGGAACAGTCGCCGGGCGTGCGTCTTGACGGTGTCCTCGGAGACGAACAGCTCCCGCCCGATCTCCGCGTTGCTCTTGCCCTCCGCCATGCCGAGGAGCACCTGAAGCTCACGCTCGGTGAGCCCGATCGCGCTGCGCGGCGTCCGCGTCGGCCGCTGGGAGGTGCCGGACTGGGCCGCCTCGGCCCCGTCCGCCGCCGGGTCGTTCGGGTCCTCGCCCCGCTGCACCGGCACCACCGTGGGCAGGCCGGCGGCGTCCGTCG
>NZ_CADEAU010000098.1 GCF_902825405.1 Micromonospora maritima
AGGGCGGCCAGCGCGGCGGCCAGCGAGATGCCGGTCAGCAGCAGGAAGCCCGCGGTGAAACCGGCCTCCCGGGGCAGCCCGCTCGCCTGCGGGTGGGCGGTGATCACGGCGCTGGCCAGCGCCGCGCCGACCGCGCCGCCGATGGTGCGGATGTTGGCGTTCATGCCGGTCGCCGCGCCGGTCTGCCCGGCCGGGACGCTGGCCACGATCAGGTTGGCCATCGAGGCGAACGCCAGCCCGATGCCGAGGCCCACCAGGCCGCCGGCCACGCCGACCTCCCACCGGGTGTCGTGTGCCACGGTGAGCATCGCCGCCGCCGCGACGTTGAACGCCGCGCCGGTGCTCAGCTGCGCCTTGGCGCTGAACCGGGACTCCAGCCGGCCGGCCAGCAGACCGGCGACGAACATGCCGACGAGCATCGGCAGCATCAGCAGCCCGGCCTGGGTGATGCTGGCGCCGAAGCCGTAGCCGGCGCTGGTCGGGATCTGCGCGAACTGCGGCAGGAACGCGTAGACGGAGAACATCGAGGCGCCGTAGAGCAGCGCGACCAGGTTTGTCGTCCAGACCGCCGGCAGGCGCATCATCCGCAGGTCGATCAGCGGGTTGCCGGCGCGGGACTCGGCGACCAGCCAGGCCGCCGCCAGCACCACGGCCAGCGTCAGCAGCCCGACCACCCGGCCGGAGCCCCAGCCCCACACGGCGCCCTTGCTGACCGGCAGCAGCAGCGCCACCAGCCAGCCGGACAGCAGCAGCGCGCTGAGCCAGTTGATCCGGCCCGGCGTACGCACCGGCGACGGCGGCACGAACCGGTACGCGGCCAGCGCGGTCAGGCCGACCACCACCAGCGGGATCCAGAACAGCCAGCGGTAGCCGAGGGTGGCCACGATCGGGCCGGCCAGGACCACGCCCAGCCCGCCGCCGACGGCGACCACCGCCGAGATCGAGGCGACCGCCGAACCCACCCGGGCGGCCGGGAACTCGTCGCGGATGATGCCGAACGACAGCGGGAAGACGGCGCCGCCGATGCCCTGGACCACCCGGGCGGCGATCAGCACGCCGATGCTCGGCGCGACGGCCGCCAGCAGGCAGCCCAGCGCCAGCGCGGCGAGCGAGAACACGAGCGTCCGCTCCTTGCCGATCATGTCGCCGACCCGGCCGAGGATCGGCGTGAAGATCGACGCGGAGAGCAGGTAGGCGGTCAGCACCCAGGTCACCGTGTTCGGCGTGGTGTGCAGGTCGTGCTGGATGGTGGGCAGCACGGGGGTGATCAGCGACTGGAGCATCGCGAAGAAGCCGGTGCCGGCCGCGAGGACCAGGAACGTCATCCGGCGCGAGCCGCGTCGGGGTGTGTCGATCATGTGGGAGAACTCCCGTTCGGTACGAGATGGGTGGCCGCTCGCGCGGGTGGGGCGGCGGTGGCGGCCGGGTCGTCGCGGGTGGTCAGCGAACAGTGCGCATGGTGGGACCTCCTGGGTCCGGGGTCGGGTGCGGTCACCCACGCCGGCCGGACGCGGCCGGGAAGTCCGGAGTACGCTATCCGGAGGGGTGCCTCCACCAAAGTAGCGGAGGGGTGCCTCCGGTTGCAAGCGGGAGGGAGAGGTGACGCGCGTCATGGCCAGCGCCGACCAGCGACCCGAGGTCTTCGCGCGCCGCCCGAAGCGGGCCGACGCCCGGCGCAACTACGACGCGCTGATCGCCGCCGCCCGCGAGGTGTTCGGCGAGTGCGGCGCGGGCGCGTCGCTGGAGGAGATCGCCCGCCGGGCGGGCGTCGGCATCGGCACGCTCTACCGCAACTTCCCCGGCCGGCGGGACCTGTTCGAGGCGGTCTACGTCGAAGAGGTGCGGGCGCTCAGCGCCTCCGCCGCCGACCTGGCCGACCTCGCGCCGTGGGACGCGCTCGTCGGCTGGCTGCACCGGTTCGTCGCCTACGTGGCCACCAAGCGGGCCCTGGCCGAGGAGTTGGTGCACGACTCCGAGGTGTTCCGCAGCTGCCGCACCGAGATCTACGCCGCCGGCGAGCCGCTGCTGCGCCGCGCCCAGGCCGCCGGGGCCGCCCGGCCGGACGCCGACTTCGACGACGTGGTGCGGCTGATCAGCGGGCTCGCCGCGTACCAGTTCCCGGACCCGGCGCAGCGCGACCGGGTCCTGGCGATCGCCCTGGACGGCCTGCGCCCGCCGGCGACACCCGCCCGATCGTGACGAAAAGTAGCCGGAAGGACGCGCCGGGTAGATAAGGATCTTGTCTTCCGCCTAACATCGCGTTTACGGACATCGAGTGAGGCGGAGGTTGCGGTGACCAGTGCCCCCTACCAGATGCCAGGCTCACTCGTGATCGAGATGAGTGACGACGAGTGGCGCGTCGCGGTCGAGCAGGAACTCGACCAGTTGCACCTCACGTACGGACAGCTCGCCGACATGGCGGAGCGGCGTGACTTCTGCTCGGTCGAAGCCCAGAAGCTCTGGATGTCCATTGGCAACACGCGGCCGTAGTGCGCTCGGGCCGCAGGCTCGGACGTTCGCCGAAACGTTGCAGGGTCTGCTGAACAAGACGGTCTGTGACAACGCTCGGGTCGTGGCGCGAGTGGCAACCGGGCAGGCCGTCGTCGGAACTGACCTCGTCGGGCTCCGGTCGAAGCCGGTACGCATGCGCTCGGCGGCTCGCACGAGCATCTGGCTCGATGTGCAGTGCCTTCTCACGCTCGATCAGGACGAAGGCAGGTTCCTCACCATCGAGGCGTCCTACTGCGCGCTGAAGTTCGGTGACACGCCTGAGCCGCTGCTGCACTACGACTTCCAGCGCGACAAGGAGCAGTACACCGAAGCGCACCTGCAGGTCTGCGCCAGCCATCCCACCTTCGAAACCTTCCTCTCCGAGCTGGGGCGTAAGGGCGTCGGCGGGCTGAGCAAGATCCACCTTCCGGTCGGCGGGCGTCGATTCCGCCCGGCGCTCGAGGACGTCCTCGAGTGCCTCATCATCGAAGGGCTCGTCGAGGCCAAGAACGGTTGGCAGCAGTTGATCGAGTCGACCCGTCGGGACTACCGACGCCGGCAGATCGCGGCGGTCGTCCGGCGCAACACCGGCACCGCGATGGCCGAGTTGGAGCGATTGGGCTACCGGGTCGTGCCGCCGGACGACCACGGCCTGCGAGCGCAGATTTCGCGGCTGATCACACCTCGCTCGCGTCCTCCGGGCAACAGCCCGAGCGGTAGCGGACCGGCCAACCGTCGCTGATCGCGTTCAACGTCGACGGTCGGAAAGGCGACACAGCCTGTGGTGAGGGCTGCGCTCCAGAGTGATCCTCCCTATCCTGACGTGTTCATCCGTCGGCTACGTGCGTGGAGAGCTGTGGATCAGCGACAGGTACGACGTCTGGCAGAGCAGTCCGCCAACTTCGGCTTCCTCAAGGATCATCCGCTCCTGGTCTGGTACGGCGCGGGCGCCGAGCTGCTCGTCTACGTCGACGCCCAGGCCGCGATGTTCAAGATCCGCGCTTTCGGTGACGAACTGGCCAAGGATCTGGTGCGCCGCACCGACGCCCGGCCGCAGTCGGAGAAGTTCTTCCACCGGGTGCAGGCGCTCCAGGCCAACGGCACCCTCGTTCCGGAGATCTACCGTGCGTTCGACCGGCTGCGGGATCAGGGCAACCGCGCCGTACACGATCACCTGGGCGAGGTGCGCGCGGCGCTGGAGCTGCTGCGGACGTGTTTCGAGCTGGGCGTCTGGTTCCACCGCGCGCTGACCGGCGACCGCGCACCGATCGGCTTCGTGCCGCCCACACCGCCCCCTCAGCAGGTGCCCCAGAGCGTCGCCGACGCGCTCCAGGCCGAACTCGAGCGCTACAAGAACGAACTGGCGCAGACCAAGCTGCTGCTCGACGGCAAGCCGTCGCTGGTGCAGGCCCAGGCCGACGCGCACGCGGCGGCGGAACAGGCGGTCCGAGCGGCGAGTGCTCGCCAGGGTGAGGCTGCCGCCCTGGTGGCGAGCCTGGAGCCGGCGGCGCACGAGGCGCAGCGGGCCGCCGAGCAGCGGAAGCCGGCACGGGTCTCCGCCGCCCGGCGGGAGGAGTTCATCGCTCGTGCCCGCCGCGCCTCCCACGAACCGCTCAACGAGGTGCAGACGCGGGGAGAGATCGACCGGCAGCTGAGCGCCGCCGGGTGGGTGGTGCAGGACGAGAACCAGATCAACCTGTTCGCCGCCACGGGGGTCGCCGTCCGTGAGGTCACGCTCGCCACCGGCCGCGCCGACTACCTGCTCTACGTCGACCAGCGACTGGTCGGCGTGATCGAGGCGAAGCGGGAGGGCACCGCCCCGCGCGGCGTGGAGGCGCAGCTGGACCGCTACCTGAGCGGGCTCACCCCGGCGCAGAAACTCAGCGCCTGGCGGCGGGACGAGCCGCTGCCGTTCGGGTACGTCGCCACCGGCACGGAGACCGCCTTCGTCAACCGGCTCGACCCGTTCCCGCGTACCCGGGAGGTCTTCGCCTTTCACCAACCGGCCACCCTCGCGCGGTGGATGCGGGAGGCCGACGACGATCCGTCCGCGCCGACGCTGCGGGCCCGGTTGCGCCGGATGCCGGCGCTGGACCGGCTCGGTCTGCGACCCGCGCAGGTCGACGCCGTCGCCGGGCTGGAACAGTCTCTGGCCGAGGACCGGCCGCGGTCGCTGATCCAGATGGCGACCGGCGCGGGCAAGACGTTCACCGCGGTGACCGCCAGCTACCGCCTGCTCAAGCACGCACGCGCCGCCCGGATCCTGTTCCTGGTCGACCGCAACAACCTCGGCAAGCAGACGCTGCGGGAGTACGCCGGCTACCAGACGCCCGACGACGGGCGGAAGTTCACCGACCTCTACAACGTCGACCGGCTCTCCGGCACCGGCATGCTCGACTCGTCCGCCGTGGTCATTTCCACCATCCAGCGCCTCTACGGCGCGTTGCGCGGGGTCGAGCTGCCCGACGTCGACCTGGACGACCGTGCCTACGACAGCTACGACCTGGACGAGCCGGCCGAGGTGGGCTACAACGCACAGCTCCCCCCGGAGACGTTCGACCTGATCGTGGTGGACGAGTGCCACCGCTCGATCTACGGCAAGTGGCGGGCGGTCATCGAATACTTCGACGCGTTCGTGGTCGGGCTCACCGCCACGCCGGTCAAGCAGACGCTCGGTTTCTTCCAGCAGAACCTGGTCTCCGAATACACCTACGAGCAGGCCGTCGCCGACGGTGTGAACGTCGACTTCGACGTCTACCGGATCAAGACGGAGATCACCGAGAGCGGCGCGGACATCGAGGCCGGCACCGTCGTGCCGCTGCGGGACCGTCGCACCCGGGCCGAGCGCTACCAGGAGCTGGAGGACGACTTCACGTACGCCGGCAGCCAGGTCGGCCGGTCGGTGATCTCGAAGGGCCAGCTCAAGCTGGTGCTGGAGACGTTCCGCGAGAAGCTCTTCGAGGAGATCTTCCCGGGACGGTCGACCGTGCCGAAGACGCTGATCTTCGCGCGGGACGACAACCACGCCGAGGAGATCGTGCAGATGGTCCGGTACGTCTTCAACCGGGGGAACGACTTCGTCAAGAAGATCACGTACGCCTCGCGCCGGGACGGCGACAACCCGGACACGCTGATCCAGGCCTTCCGCAACAGTCCCGAGCTGCGGATCGCGGTGACCGTCGACATGATCGCCACCGGCACGGACGTCCGGCCGCTGGAGTGCGTCTTCTTCCTGCGGCCGGTGCGCAGCTCCACCTACTTCGAGCAGATGAAGGGACGGGGCGCCCGCACCATCGACGCCGCCGACTTCCAGGCCGTCACGCCCGACGCGGAGGTCAAGGACCGGTTCGTCATCGTCGACGCGGTCGGCGTCACCGAGGCCGACCTGGACGAGGCGGTCCCGTTGCAGCGGCACACCGAACGCCAGATCTCGCTGCGCGACCTGCTGCGCAAGGCCGGCACGCTGACCGCCGACGCCGACGAGGTGGCCACGCTCGCCTCCCGGCTGGCCCGACTCAACCAGCAGCTCACCGACGACGAACGCGCCGAACTGGCCGACCTCGCCGGCCAACCGCTGAAGGACATCGTGCGCGGACTGACCGACGCGGTGGCCCCGGAACAGCTCAACCCGGCGACCGAGGCCGGCCCGGCCGCGGTGCGGGACCTGCTGGCCGGTGCGCTGCGCCCGCTCGCCGCGAACCCGCCGCTGCGGGAACGCATCCTGGAGATCCGCCGGGCCCACGACATCACCATCGACGAGGTGAACGCCGACCGGCTGATCTCGGCGCAGGGCGTCCCTGCCGAGGAGCGCGCCCAGGTCACGGTCAAGAGCTGGCACGACTACCTGGAGGAGCACCGCGACGAGATCACCGCGTTGCAGGTCTTCTACGACGGCCGGGGCCGGGTCGGCTACGAGCAGCTCAAGGAGCTTGCGGCGCGGATCGCCCGGCCGCCGCAGGCGTGGACGCCGGAGTTGCTGTGGAAGTCGTACGTGCTGCTCGGGCGCACCGCCGAGGCACCCGGCAACCGGGGCGTCACCGACCTTGTCAGCCTCGTCCGGTATGAGTTGGGGCTGGATCAGGAGCTGCGCCCGTACCGCAGTCTCGTCGAGGAGCGCTTCCGTGGGTGGCTGCTCCGACAGGAGCAGTCGGGCGCTACGTTCACTGCCGATCAGGCGTGGTGGCTGGAGAGGATCAAGGACGTGATAGCGGTCAGCGTGGAGATCAGCCCCGATGACCTGGAGGGCGCGCCGTTCACGGAGCGGGGTGGGATCGACGGTTATGCGGGCGCTTTCGGTTCTCGGGCCGAGCGCCTGCTGGCCGAGCTGAACCAGGAGTTGTCCGCGTGACGGAAATGCCGATCGGCTGGATCGAGACGACACTTGGTGAGATCGCCGAAACATCTCTCGGGAAGATGCTGGACAGAGGTAAGGGCTCAGGAAAAAATCCTCGCCCTTACCTTCGTAACATTAATGTTCAGTGGGGGCGCATCGACCAATCAGACATTCTTTTCATGGACATCCCGCCAGATCAGGAAGAGCGTTTTCGGCTTCGTGACGGCGATCTTCTTGTTTGTGAAGGCGGCGAAGTCGGTCGCTGCGCGGTTTGGCGCGGTGCTGATGATTACATGGCGTTTCAGAAAGCTCTACACAGAATTCGTCCGCTTGGAGGCATAGAGCCGCTATACCTGCGTTATCTGCTCGAAAATCTCAGCCGCCGCAAGGTTTTGGATTTGTGGGCGACGGGAAGCACGATTAAGCATCTACCGCAGGAACAACTTCGGCAGTTGCCGATCCAGCTGCCGCCGCTCGCCGAGCAGCGCCGCGTCGTCGCCGCCCTAGAAGATCATCTTTCGCGCTCCAACGCGGCCACGTCGTCGGTGTCGGCCGCCGGCCTTCGGCTTCAACGGCTCAAGAAGAGATTGCTGATCGATTCTGTTCCTCTTCGTTCAGGTGCGGGCTGGAGGCTGTCCACTGTTGCAGAAGTGGGTTCGGTCGACCTCGGTCGTCAGCGCCATCCCGACTGGCATAATGGGCCGAACATGCGTCCCTATCTCCGAGTCGCAAACGTTTTCGAGGACCGCATTGATTCGACAGACGTCATGGAGATGAATTTTCCTCCGTCTGTGTTCGAGAAGTTCCGCCTGCGTGAAGGAGATATACTTTTGAATGAGGGGCAGAGCCCCGAACTGCTTGGCCGCCCAGCAATGTATAGGGGCGTGCCGGCTGATGTAGCCTTCACGAATAGTCTGCTGCGCTTCCGAGCCGCCGAAGGAATCGATCCAGAGTGGGCACTTCTTGTCTTCCGACGACACATGCACGCTGGTCGATTTTCTCGGGAGGTTCGGATCACCACGAACATCGCCCATCTGTCCGCTGGGCGATTCAAGGCGATTGAGTTCCCGGTGCCTCCACTAACTGAGCAGAGAGCAATCGTTAGTCGGACGAAGGAGGTGCTGTCTGGGCTCGATCGCTTGTCCGATGCGGTCCGGCAGGTGGAGCGGCGGGCCGACAGTTTGCGTGTGTCGTTCCTGGCGGCAGCCTTCTCCGGGCGGCTCGTGCCGCAGGACCCAGGCGACGAGCCAGCGTCAGAGTTGCTCGCCCGGATTCATGCCGAGCGGGCAACCGCTGCGCCGAAGCAGAAAGCACGCACCACGCGTACTCGGAAAGAGTTGGCGGCACCGCCGACCAGGGTGACCGGCGACAACTATCACCAGGAGGCGCTGCCGCTGTGACCACTGTGTATTCCCGCCGACTGGTGCAGAAGCTGTGGAACTACTGCGACGTCCTGCGCGACGACGGCGTCTCGACCATCGACTACGTCGAGCAGTTGACCTATCTGTTGTTCCTCAAGATGGCCGACGAGCGTGCTCGCCGAACGCTGAAGCCCGAACACATCGTGCCGGACGAGTTGAGCTGGCAGACGCTACTCGACGCCGAAGGCGACGCGCTGGAGGTGCAGTATCGGCACATCCTGACCGGACTAGGCAAGGAGGATGGCACCCTCGGCATCATTTTCCGGAAGGCCCAGAACAAGATCCAGGACCCGGCGAAGCTGAAGCGGCTGATCGTAGATCTGATCGACAAGGAGTCCTGGTCGGCGACCGGCGTCGACGTCAAGGGCGACGCTTACGAGGAGCTGCTTACCAAGGGCGCCGAGGATGCGAAGTCCGGCGCGGGCCAGTACTTCACGCCTCGGGCGCTGACTGCCGCAATGGTCGACTGCACGCTGCCCACGCCGGATGACACGATCACCGACCCCGCCTGCGGCACCGGCGGGTTCTTGCTCGCGGCTTATGAGCACATTCAGCGGCACCACGGCGCCGCGCTCACCCCCGACCAGCGGCGGCGACTCGCCCACGGCGCGATCACCGGCACCGAACTGGTCGACGGAACGGCTCGCCTTGCGGCGATGAACATGCTGCTGCACGGCATCGGCGCGCCGAACGGGCCGTCCCTCATCAAGGTCGGGGACGCGCTCGGCAAGGAACCCGCCCGCCGCGTGAGCCTGGTGCTGGCCAACCCGCCGTTCGGCCGCAGTTCCTCGATTCGAGTCGTCGGCGAGGACGGCCGGTCCAGCCGGGAGGAACGGGAGATCGAGCGAGGCGACTTCTGGGCCACCACCGCCAACAAACAGCTCAACTTCGTCCAGCACATCGCCTCCCTGCTGGAGATCGACGGTCGGGCCGCCGTCGTGCTCCCCGACAATGTGCTCTTCGAGAGCGGCGCGGGGGAGACCATCCGCCGTCGGCTGCTCAAGCAATACGACCTACACACCATGCTGCGGTTGCCCACCGGCATCTTCTACGCGGGCGGTGTGAAGGCCAACGTGCTCTTCTTCGAGCGCAAGCGCGCCCGTGAGGAGCCGTGGACCCAGAAGCTCTGGGTGTACGACTTCCGTACCAACCAGCACTTCACGCTCAAGCAGAACCCGTTGCGCCGTGATCACCTCCAGGACTTCGTCGACTGCTATCTGCCAGGCAAGGACCGCGCCGAGCGAGTCGAGACCGAGCGGTTCCGAACCTTCTCTTACGAGGAGCTGATCGCCCGGGACAAGGTCAACCTCGACATCACTTGGCTCAAGGACGCTTCGCTGGAGGGCGCGGATTCGTTGCTGCCACCCGAGATCATCGCCCAGGAGATCGTTGACGACCTGCAAGCAGCTCTCGTGGAGTTCGCTGCCATCGCGGACGCGTTGAACGCCAAGCCATCCACCCTCGCTGACCCGGGCCAGTAGTCGGCCGACGACGCCGTCGAATCCCTCCCTCCACCCCCAGCGGTTAGGACGAACGCAGATGAACCCGCTTCAGGTGCGGCATGTGCGCGAAGCGCTCGTGCGCCAGTTCGAGGAACACATCGACCTCAGTGATGTGGATGCCAAGGCTCCCGAAAGGCACCGCGAGCAGGTGTTCCTGTCGCGCGCGCTGGCGGCGATGGCGGTACAGCACCTCGCCGGGATCGGACCGGCCGAGGCCGCGATGGCTGTCATCGACGGATTCGACGACTGGGGTATCGACGCGGTTGCGGTCAGTGAGGATGTGCCTCATGTGTGGCTCGTTCAAGCGAAATGGAGCGACACGGGTAACGCCTCCTTGGACCAGGCCAGTGCGCTCAAGTTCAAACAGGGCTTCGATCTGCTGTTGAAGGAGGAATACGCCCGCTTCAATAAGCGGTTCCAAGCGCTGGCCGACACCGTGGACCGTGCCTTCAGTGAGGGTGACATCAAGATCACGCTTGTCGTGGCGTTGCTCGGCCGTCCGGCGCTCGCCGACGCGGTAGGTTTCGTCCTCGACCAGGCGCGTCAGGAAACGGAACCGATGACGGACGTGAAGATCCTTGGATTGAAGGACTTCCACGACCTGGTACGGGCTGGCATCGGTGAGCCTAAGATCGATCTCACCGCCCGGTTGGACGGCTGTGCCTCCGTCCCGGAACCGTTCAAGGCCTACTACGGCACGATGTACGCCGGCGAAGTGGCGAGTTGGTATGACGAGCACGGAGACCGTCTCTTCGCCAAGAACATCCGCACCTCGCTCGGCCTGACGACAGTCAACCGTGGCATCACCGAGACCTTGACCAAGCGCCCCGATCACTTCTGGTACTTCAACAATGGGATCACCGTGCTCTGCGACAGCGTGCGACGGACGGCGAAATTCGCCAACGCCGCCGGTGGGCCGGGGGATTTTGTGCTGACCGGCGCGACCGTGGTCAACGGTGCCCAGACCGTTGCTGCCGTGCATGCCGGCGTCCGGCAAGCCCCCGACGTCGCCGGGATCGGCCGAATCTGGGTTCGACTGATCTCCCTGGAGGACTGCCCCGAGGGCTTCGCGACAGCGGTAACACAAGCGACGAACACGCAGAACCAGGTACAGGCCCGCGACTATGCCGCGCTCGACGAGCGGCAGGCGAGACTGCGTGACGACTTCGCGCTGTCGCTGCACAAGACATACGTCTATAAGCGCGGTGATGTGGACCCCTCGCCGGACGCGGGCTGTTCGATAGTGGAGGCGGCCACGGCTCTCTCCTGTGCGCATCGAAATCCCGAGCTGGCGATGCGTGCCAAGCAGAACCAGGAACTCCTGTGGGAGTTCGGCGCACACGGCAGCTACCATCAACTTTTCGGCACACAGCCGAGTGCCTACCGGGTCTGGCGGTCGGTGCTCGTCCTCCGGGCTGCGCTGGCTCACCTCAGTGAGGGCAACAAGCTGAGGGAGGGCAGAGCAGCGCAGGTAGCGGAACATGGCGATCTGCTCACCGTGCACCTCGTCATGCAGACGATCGGGGGTGAGCCGATGGATGAACAGCATCAGGACTGGGAACGTGTGATCCGTCGGGTACCGGCGCTCACGGACGCTGCGCTTGACTGGCTCATCCACCACTTCGACGCGGAATATCCGAACAGTTCAGCCCTGGTGACGTTCAAACATCCACAGAAGTGCCGTCAACTAGTCGGTCGGGCTCTGGAATCCATCCAGAACGGTGCAGCACGTCCTGACCTCCCTCCCGAGTATCGGCCCGCCCCAAAGGAGACCGAGCGTAGGGCGGCGGCCGTCGCCGTGATTGTGAACTCGGGGCGGGTTCCGGACGGCTCGCCCGTGGAGTTCCGACCGGTTACGGGGCCAGAACGCAAGGCGCTTTTGCCGTGGATCGCCGAGGATCCAAGTCGAGGACAGGCCACCTGGGTCAACGACCGACGACGCCCGCTGCTCTGGGCAGCGGACCGCAAGCAGTACTCGCCCACGGGACTGACCATGCAGATGCTGAAAGCTGCTCCTGGTGAGCCCCCGCGAGCTGTGCAGGGCACCACACGTTGGTTCATCCCCAACCTCGGCTCACTGGCCAGTATTGCTGAAGATATCCGTGCGACCGAACCCGAATAACGCCGGCGAGAGTGCGCCCGCGCGGACATGCGGCATCCGCGCCGAGGTCCGTTCCGAAGCGCTCGTGCCGGGCGGTAAGTTGCCGTCGGCCCTGGAGTTGTGCCGTCAGCGTGGTGTCGGCCATCGTGGTGCATCGGGCGATCAACGTCCTGAAGATCGAAGGCCTCCTCGAAGGCGCAGGAGTGTTCGTCCGCTGAGCGTCCCGGGTCGCGGTAGTGCGGGCACTGCGAGATCTTGGAAGTCGAGAGCCCTCCCGGGGGCCGTCTTCTTCCAAGATCTACGTGGGGAGTCGGGATGACGCGGGGCGGCGGGGAACTGGGCGGGCTCCACATCGGATATCTGCCGGCCGAGGTCGGGGAGCAGGTGTCGGACTTCGCCACCGAGTGGGAGGACGTCCGCTTCGCCACCCGCGTCTGGGAGCGCCAGGTCGAGGACGGCTACCGGGTCGACCTGCGCGTGCACGTGCTGCGGGGCGACCGACTCACCGACCTGGGCGCGGTCCGCGACTTCCTCGCCGACTACCACGAGCGCGACACCGCCACCTGGGAGCTTGCCGACTTCGCCCACCCCGACGGCCCGGCCCTGGCCGGCGACACCGAAGCGTTCTGGCTCGTCGAGCCCGGAGTGGCGGTCGACGTACTGGCCGATCCGCAGGCGGTGGACCCCACCACGCTCCGCGCGATCGCCGAGAACGTCACGCGGCCACCCGCCGGCACCCGCTAGCTCCCGCCGATCTTGCACTTGTGGCCGACGAAACGCGGCTCCTGCACCCTTTTGTCGGGGCAGCAAGTGCAAGATCGGCGAGAGGTGGGGTGCGGGGATGCGGGTCAGCGGTGGGCGTTGCTGGGGCGGCGCCACGGGCCGGTGATCGCGAAGACGTAGCCGGGGGACTGGATGTTGGCGTAGAGGATCTTGCCGTCCGCGCTGAACGTCGGGCCGGTGAACTCGCTGTCGTTCAGCTCGTTGCGGGCCAGCGGGTACGCCTTGCCCTGCTCGGTGACGCCGACCAGGTGCGACACGCCCTCGCCGTCCTCGGCCAGGATCACCCCGCCGTACGGCGAGACGGTGATGTTGTCCGGCCCGTCGTAGTTGCCGTTGTCCGCCTCCGGGTCGGTGTTCACCCCGAAGATGGTCTTCAGCGTCACGGTCTGCCGCCGCGGGTCGTAGAACCAGACCTGGCCGTCGTGCTCGTTGACGCTGCCGTCGCTGCGCCGGGCGTAGCTGGCCACGAAGTACGCGCCGCCGTCACCCCACCAGGCGCCCTCCAGCTTGCGGCTGCGGGTCACCTCACCGTCGGCGAACTGCTTGCGGACCGACACGGTACGGGCGTCCCGGTCCGGCACCTCGACCCACTCCACCCGGTACCGGGTGCCCGGCGTGGTGGCCTCGGACAGGTCGGCCACGTGCCCGTCGCCGCGCAGGCAGCGCATCGCCTCCAGACTGCCGGCGGTGGCGCCGTCCGGCCGCTGGGCGAGCGCCCGCAGCGCGCCCTTGCCACCCCGGAAGCCGGGCGGCGGCGTCCACCGGAAGTAGAGGCCGTTCGGGCCGCTCGCGTCCTCGGTCAGGTAGATCGAGTGGGTGTACGGGTCGACCGCCACCGCCTCGTGCGAGTAGCGGCCGAGGAACCGCAGCGCCACCGGGTCCTGGTTGGCCGAGCGGTCGTGCGGGTCGACCTCGAAGACGTACCCGTGGTCCTTGAGGAACTGACCGCCGGCCCGCTGTTCGGTCTCCTCGCAGGTCAGCCACGTGCCCCAGGGCGTGATGCCACCGGCGCAGTTGTTGTGCGTGCCGGCCACGCTGACGTACTCGCGCAGCCGCCGGCCGTGCCGGTCCACCTCGATGGTGGTGGTGCCGCCGCGCGCGCCGGGGTCGTAGGTGAGGCCGGGCAGTGCCGGCACCGGGTACGGCTCGTCGCCGCCGATCTCGTGGTTGTTCACCAGCACCGACCCGCGCGGGCTGCGGAAGCAGCCGGTGCCGTCGGCGTCGCTCGGGGTCGGCTGCCCCGACTCCAGCAGCGTCACCCCCGCCTGCGCGACGACGGTGTAGGAGAAGCCCGGGGGCAGGGCCAGCAGGCCGGCCGGGTCCGGCACCAGGTCGCCGTAGCCGAGCGCGGGACGGCAGGCGGCCCGCGCCGCCGCCGGTCCGGCGATGGCGTCCAGGCTGCCGGCCACCACGATGCCGAGTCCACCGGCCGCGGTGCCGCGCAAGAGGGACCGCCGGGAGAGGGGAGAGGAGGTCACGTCGTCGCCTTCCTGTGCACACGGTTTGCCCTCGCAGGCAATCGGCGCCGGGGGAACGGCGGGCGGCGCGGCCGTCCGACGCCGGGTGAACAGTGGACGAACCTCGGGTGCCGAGCGTCAGGTGCCGGTGCGGCGCGCGTCCGTTAGGGTTCCTTCGATCGCAGACGGCGTCGGAGGGCGGACGGTGGGCAGGCTCGCGGCGGCGTACCGGCAGGCGGTCGACCGGCACCGGCAGGCGCTGCGCCACTGGGAGGCGGCCCGGCGGATGCTCGGCGCCGCC
>NZ_CADEAU010000099.1 GCF_902825405.1 Micromonospora maritima
CGACCCGCCGCCCGGGGTGGCTGGGAGCTGGCCCTGGTCCGGCACGGCCGGCTGGCCGGGGCCGGGGTGTCCCCGCCCGGTGTCCACCCGCGACCGACGATCGCCGCGATCCGGGCCACCGCCGAGACGGTGCTGCCCGGGCACGGGCCGGTGCCGGCGGCCACCGCGGAGGAGACCGAGCGGATCCTGTCCTGGTTGGAGCGACCGGAGACGCGGCTGGTCGAGGCGACCGACGGATGGGCCTCCCCGGTGGGCGGCGCGGGACGGTTCCGCGACCTGCTGGCGAAGGCGGAGAACGGCGGGTCCCACCAACTCTCGACCGAACGCTCATGACCAAGTGTCCGATCGGACTACGTCGACTCCCTTAGTCTGTTAAAGAAGTGCAGACCTGCCCGATTCGTGGGCCTGCTCCCGTTCGCCGGTCCCGGCGGTCGAGGGTCGGGGTGAGGAGGTGTCCCAGGTGGACGTCGACGCCGGACACGGCGCCGCCCTGGGCGGCGCCCTTCCGACCCAGGGCGAGCTACCGCTCACCCGCCGCCTGCGCTCCCTGCTCACCTGGCCCGCCACCGACGGTGACCCGGTCACCGCCCTGGTCCGCACCCACCGGGGGATCCACCCCAGCGCCGACGCCCCGGTGCTGCGCCGGGCCTACACGATCGCCGAGAACATGCACCGCGGCCAGTTCCGCAAGAGCGGCGAGCCGTACATCACCCATCCGCTCGCGGTGGCGCAGATCTGCGCCGACCTCGGCATGGACACCACCACGCTGGTCGCCGCGCTGCTGCACGACACCGTCGAGGACACCCGCTACACGCTCCAGGCGCTCCAGGAGGACTTCGGCCGCGAGGTGGCCCACCTGGTCGACGGTGTGACCAAGTTCGACAAGGCGTTCTACGGCAAGGCCGCCGAGGCGGAGACCGTCCGCAAGATGATCGTGGCGGCCGGCAAGGACGTCCGGGTGCTCGTCATCAAGCTGGCCGACCGGCTGCACAACATGCGCACGCTCGGCGTCCGCTCGGCCGCCTCCCGGGAGCGGATCGCCCGCAAGACGCAGGAGGTGCTGGTCCCGCTCTGCGACCGGCTGGGTATCCAGACCCTCAAACGCGAGCTGGACGACGTGGTGCTGCTGCACCTGCAGCCCGACGAGCACGCGCGGATCGAACGGTTCGTGCACGACCGTCCGGGCTGGGACGCCTACCTGGCCGACGTGGTGGCCCGGACCCGGGTCGCGCTGCGGCGCAACCGGGTGGACGCCGAGGTCTCCCCGCGCCCGCGGCACCTCTACTCGATCTGGAAGGACACGGTCGCCGGCGACCACTCCGCCCCCTACGACCTGCCCCGCATCGCGATCGTGGTGGACGGGCCGCCGACCGACTGTTACGCCGCGCTCGGCGCCGTGCACGGCCTCTGGCGGCCGGTGCCGGGCCGCTTCAAGGACTTCATCGCCTCCCCGAAGAACAACCTCTACCGCTCGCTGCACACGAGCGTCTGCGGCCCGCAGGACCGCACCGTCGAGGTGCTGATCCGCACCACCGAGATGCACCGCTCCGCGGAGTACGGCGTGGCCGCCCACTACCGCTTCCCCCGGGCCGCGGGCCGGGGCGCCGACCGGGCGGACGAGCTGGCCTGGCTGCGCCGGGTGCTCGACTGGGAACAGGAGACGGTCGACCCGACCCAGTTCATGGCGTCGTTGCGCTGCGACCTGGCCGAGGCGCAGATCCAGGTGGTCGCCGACGGCCGCCAGGTGGTGCTGCCGGCCGGCGCCACCCCGGTCGACCTCGCGTACGAGCTGGGCACCGAGCGCGGCGACCACTGCCTGGCGGCGCGGATCAACGGCCGGCTGGCCCCGCTCTCCTCCGAGCTGGAGGAGGGCGACGTGGTGGAGATCTTCACCGAGAGCGACGCGGAGAGCGGCTTCGAGGTCGACGTGGCCCCGCGCGGGCCGCGGCGCGAGTGGCTGGGCTTCGTGAAGTCCCCGCACGCCCAGATGCAGATCAACCGCTGGTTCGCCGAGCACACCGAGCCGGGCATCTCGATCGCCGACAAGGTCCGCCTCGGCCGCGCCTCCATCGGGCTGGCACTGCGCAAGCACAACCGGGGCCTGGCCAGTGACCTGCCGCTGCTGCGGCTCTCCGAGGAGCTGGGCTACCCCGACCTGGAGACGCTGCTGGTGGCGGTCTTCGACCGCACGGTCGAGCCGGACACGGTGGTCCAGCAACTGATCGACCTGGTCGACCACCGGCAGTAGGCGAAGGTCGTTCGCCCGCGCCCGCCCGCCGGCCACTAGCCTGGACACATGATCCCCCGCGCGCGTGCCACCGGACGGGCCCTCGGCTACCAGCTCTTCTACCGGCTTCCGGTCCCGCTGCGGCGGCGGCTGGTGCGGCTGGCCGTGCCGAAGTACATCGTGGGGGCGGTAACCCTGCTCCGGGACGCGGAGGCCACCGGCGCCGGGCGGATCCTGCTGCTGCGCCAGCCTCCCGGCCACAGCTGGACCCTGCCGGCCGGCCTGCTGCAACGCGGCGAGGCGCCGGTGGTCGGCGCCGCCCGCGAGCTGTACGAGGAGTCCGGTGTCCGCCTCTCCCCCGAGACGCTCCGGCCGGCCGTGCCGAACGCGGTCGTGCACGCCAAGGGCTGGGTCGACGTGGTGTTCGAGGCGGAGGTGCCGGCGTCGCGCACCGAGTTGGCGGTGGACGGCGCCGAGGTCTTCGAGGCTGCCTGGCACCCGCTGGACGACCTGCCGCGGCTCAGCCGCGCCACCGCCAACCTGCTGGGCTACTACGGCATCGGTCCGCGCGCCGGCGAGGTCCCACCGGCGACGCCACCGGCCGCGTGACCACGCCGGCACCGGACCCGGTCCACCCGGCGGGGGTCGAGGTGTGCGCGGTGGTGCTGGCGGCGGGCGAGGGCACCCGGCTGCGCCCGCTCACCGAGCGGGTACCCAAGGCGCTCTGCCCGGTCGGTAACGTGCCGCTGCTCGACCGGGCCCTGGCCCGGCTGGCCGGTCTCGGCCTGACCGGTCCGGCCCGCGTCGCGGTGAACGCCTGCTACCTGGGCGACCAGGTGGTGGCCCGGGTGGGCGACCGGGCCCACCTGTCGGTCGAGCCCGGCGACCCGCTGGGCACCGCCGGCGGGCTGGGGCGGCTGCGGGACTGGATCGCCGGGCGGGGCGTGCTCGTCGGCAACGCCGACGCGTACCTGGCCGACCCGCAGGCTCCCCCCGGCCCGGACGTGGCCGCGCTGCTCGACGGCTGGGACGGGCGGAGCGTACGCCTGCTCGGACAGCCGGCGGACGACCCGGCCGCCCCCGGCACCTTCGACGGCCACCGTTTCGTCGGCTTCTCGCTCCTGCCCTGGCGGATGGTCCGGGATCTGCCGGCCACGTTCGGCGACCTGGTCCGGGCGGTGTGGCGTCCGGCGGAGGCGGCCGGCGCGCTGACCGTGGTCCCCTACCGGGGCACCTTCTACGACACCGGCACGCCCGCCGACTACCTGGCCGCCAACCTGCACGCCGCCGGCCCGGACGGCCTGGTCGACCCGTCCGCCTCGGTGGACGGCCGGGTCACCCGCTCGGTGGTCGGCGCGGGCGCCCGGGTCCACGGCACGGTCGACCGGTCGGTGATCTGGCCGGGGGCGACCGTGGCCGCCGGGGAACGCCTCGACGGCGTGGTCCGGGCCGGCGCCGACCTGACCGTCCCGGCCGCGCGGTGACCGCGCCGGGCTCTAGCATGGGCCTCGTCGCCGACGAACGGAGAAACGTCCCGTGATCACCGCGATCGTGCTGATCGACTGCGCCACCGACTCCATCCCCGAGGTGGCCGAGACCCTGGCCAACCTGCCCGGCGTCAGCGAGGTCTACTCGGTGGCCGGGCACGTCGACCTGATCGCCATGGTGCGGGTCCGCGAGTTCGAGCAGATCGCCCAGGTCATCGCCGGCAGCATCTCCAAGGTGCCCGGCGTGCTCAACACCGAGTCGCACATCGCGTTCCGCGCCTACTCGCAGCACGACCTGGAAGAGGCGTTCGCGATCGGGCTGGCCAGCGCCGACTGAGACGGACGGCGGCCGGCCCGCCCCTGGTGGGGACGGGCCGGCCGACCTGGATCGTGCGGTGCGTCAGCTCTGCGCGGGCGCCGGGGACTCCGTGGTGCCCGGAGCGGGCTCCTCGGTCTCGGTGCCGCCCGGAGCCGGCGACTCGGTGCCGCCGCCACCCGGAGCCGGCGACGTGGTGCCACCCGGGCCGGGCGTGCCGCTGGCGCTGGTCTGCGGGACCGGGACGCCCAGGGTCTGGGCCAGGGCCACCAGCGCGTCGTAGTGCGCCTGGAGGACCGGCAGCGCGTCCTGGGCGAGCTGCACCACCGACTGCTCGGAGCCCTGCGAGATCTCCGTCTGGGTGGCCTGGATGGCCTGGACGTGGCCGGCCAGCTGGGCGGTCACCCACGCCTTGTCGAACTCGGCCCCGTTGAGGTTGTTCAGCTTGTCCAGGACCTTCTGCTGGTCGGCGGTGGGGTCGGCCGGCAGCTGCACGTTGAGCTGCTGGGCGGTCGACTGCACCGTCTGGTCCAGCTGGGTGTGGTCCGTGACGAACATCTTGCCCAGGTCCTTGACCTGCTGGTTCTGGCCCTTCTGCTGGGCCAGGTTACCGGCGGTGATCTCGAACAGGTTGACCTGATGCACCGCCTGCAGATACTGGGTGTCCTGCGTCGACGGCTGCGCCGCGGCCTGCGCCGCGGCGGCGGGCGCCAGCCCCACGACCACCAGCGCGGCCAGCAGGCCCAGGCGTTTGATTCCCAACATGCTTCCTCCCCCATGAGACGTCGGACCGCACGGATACCCGGCTGACCGGGGTTATTCCTGCGATTCCACCCGTCCGGGTGCCGGGAGGTGGGGCACCGGAGCGGGGCCGCCGGGCGTCCGACCGCACAACCGGACGACGGGGGCGGAAACGGCGGTGGCGCCCGCCGGGTGTCCGGCGGGCGCCACTGTCGGTCGTACTCGGCGGGGTCAGCGACGGCTTTCGCCGCTGCTGATCTCCTCCCGCTCCGGCCGGGGCTCGACCGGCGGGTGGCCCGGCGAGACCGGCGCCTCGGCCGGCTTCTCGATCGGGTAGAAGAAGCCCCGGATGGCCGGCCCGAGGGCGCCCAGCCGGTTCATCTTCTTCGGTACCACCCAGCCGACGTAGTCCAGCGCCGGCGCGTGACCGTCGTGCCCGTCCGCCGAGGTCAGCGGCTGGTGCACCTCGACGAACCGGCCGTCCGGCAGGCGCTTGATGATGCCGGTCTCCACGCCGTGGGCCAGCACCTCCCGGTCGTGCTGCTGGAGACCCAGGCAGATCCGGTAGGTGACGTAGTAGGCCAGCGGCGGGACGACCAGCAGACCGATCCGGCCGGCCCAGGTCATCGCGTTCAGACTGATGTGGAACTTGTCGGCGATCACGTCGTTGCCGCCGGAGAGCGTCAGCACGATGTAGAAGGCGACCGCCATGGCGCCCACCGCGGTCCGGGCCGGGACGTCCCGGGGCCGCTGGAGCAGGTTGTGGTGCCTGTAGTCCTTGAGGCGGCGCGCCTCCAGGAACGGGTACATCGTCGACAGGCCCACCAGGATGCCGGGGAGCACGACCGTCGGCCAGAACAGCGGCGGGATGACGTACCCGTCGCCGATCGGGATGCTGATCTCCCAGCCCGGCATGAGTCGGGTCGAGCCGTCGAGGAACATGACGTACCAGTCGGGCTGGCTGGCCGCCGAGACCACCCACGCCTCGTACGGGCCGAAGTACCAGATCGGGTTGATCTGGAACAGGCCACCCATCAGCGCGATCACGCCGAAGACGACCATGAAGAAGCCGCCCTGCTTGAGCGCGTAGCGCGGGAACATCCGCTCGCCGACCACGTTCTCGTTGGTCCGGCCGGGGCCGGGCCACTGGGTGTGCTTCTGCTTGAAGACCAGGCCCAGGTGCACGCTGATCAACGCCACCAGCAGGCCCGGGATGAGCAGCACGTGGGCGATGAAGAAGCGGCTGATGATGATGGTGCCGGGGAACTCCCCGCCGAAGATCGACGAGCTGACCCAGGAACCGATCACCGGGATCGACAGGATGATGCCGGAGGCGATCCGCAGGCCGGTGCCGGACAGGCCGTCGTCCGGCAGCGAGTAGCCGGTGAAGCCGGCCAGGAAGCCGACCCAGAACAGCAGCGAGCCGATGATCCAGTTCGTCTCACGCGGCTTGCGGAACGCGCCGGTGAAGAAGACCCGGAGCATGTGCACCACGATCGCGGCCATGAACAGCAGCGCCGCCCAGTGGTGCATCTGCCGCATGATCAGACCGCCGCGGACGTCGAACGAGATGTCCAGGCTGGAGGCGTACGCGGCCGACATCGGAGTGCCCCGCAGCGGCGCGTAGCTGCCGTCGTAGGTCACCTCGGTCATCGCCGGCTCGTAGAAGAAGGTCAGGAACACACCGGTCAGCAGCAGGACCACGAACGAGAAGAGCGCGATCTCCCCGAGCAGGAACGACCAGTGGTCGGGGAAGACCTTGTTCAGCAGCTTGCGCAGCGGCGTGGCCACCTGGAAGCGGTCGTCCACCGCCCCGGCGGTCTTGGCCGGCAGCGCGGCCCGATCGAACTTTCGGCGCTTCATGGCCGCTCCCAGAAGTCGGGACCGATGGTCTCGGTGTAGTCGGACTTCGCCACGAAGAAGCCCTCCTCGTCCACCTCGATCGGCAGCTGCGGCAGCGGCCGGTTCGCCGGGCCGAAGATCGGCTTGGCGTTGTCGGTGATGAGGAACTGGGACTGGTGGCAGGGGCAGAGCAGGCGGTTGGTCTGCTGCTCGTAGAGGCTGGCCGGGCAGCCGGCGTGCGTGCAGATCTTGGAGAACGCGACGTAGTTGCCCCACATGTAGTCGCCGTGGCCCTTGCGCTCGTTCGCGGCGCGCGACTTCTGCGCGTCGTCCTCCCGCAGGTGGATGAGCAGGGTCGGCGAGTCGGCGTGCTTGTTGCTCACGCCGCCCTCGATGCCGGGGAACACGGTGAGCTGGCCGCCGACGCTGACGTCCGCCGGGCGGATCGGGCGGCCGTCCTCACGGATCAGCCGGATCTTCTTGCCGCCCTCGGCCGGCTGGAAGCCGGTGGTGAACATCTGGTTGTTCTTGTGCGGCTGCTCGATCAGGCCACCGATCAGCGGCGCCGCGGCCACCGCGCCGACCGGGGCGAGACCGGCGAGCACCGAGATGCCGAGCAGCGGGCGACGCTTCACGCCCAGCTCGTCGGCCAGGTACCGCATGGTCTCACCGGTGATCTTGCGATCGTCCGGAGAGCTGGGCTGGTCGTGCCGGTCCTGGATCGAGACCTCCTTGGGCAGCAACTTCTTGCCCCAGGTCAGGATGCCGAAGCCGATGCCGAGCAACGCCAGGCCGAGGGTCAGGCCGAGCAGCGGGGTGTAGAGCTTGTCGCCGCCCCGGCCGGCCTCCCACTGCCACGGCCACCAGATGTAGATCGCCAGGAAGGCGGTGGCGAGGACACCGGTCAGCAGGAACATCATGGCGACCGTGCGGGTCAGCCGGCGCTCGGCCTTGCTGCCCGGGACCACCTGCGCCTCGTAGTGGACGATCTCGATGTCGTCGCGCCGGGCGCCTTCCTGGACGATGTCGAACCGGGAGAGCCGGGGGTCGTTCACGTCGAGCGGCTCCGGGCCCGAGTGGGCCTGGTGCTCGGTGTGGGTGCTCATGCCGTCACCTCGCTACGCGTGGCGCCGGTGGCCGGCACCAGGGCAATGATACAGACGTTCGGCCGGGTCACGACTTGCCCGCAATCCACAGGCTCGCGAAGACCAGCGCGACGATGCCGACCAGGAAGATCGCCAGACCCTCGGTCGACGGGCCGTACCGGCCCAGGTTGAAACCGCCCTGGTCCTGGTCGTGCTTCAGGGTCTCCTGGATGTAGGCGATGATGTCCGCCTTCTCCTGCGGAGTGATCTGGTTGTCGCCGAACACCGGCATGTTCTGCGGGCCGCTCAGCATGGCGGCGTAGATCTGCCGGTCGCTGGCCGGCTTCAGGCTCGGGGCGTACTTGCCCGAGGAGAGGGCGCCGCCGCCGCCGCCGAACGCGTGGCACTGCGAACAGTTGATCCGGAACAGCTCGCCACCGGTGGACATGTTGGCGCCCTCACGCAGGTTGCCCGACGGCACCTGCGGGCCACCGCCCAGCTCCTGGATGTACTGGCCCAGCTGGCGCACCTGCTCGTCGGTGAATACCGGCGGCTTGCGCATGGCCTGGGCCTCCTGGCGGGCCATCGGCATGCGACCGCTACCGACCTGGAACTCCACCGAGGCCGACCCGACGCCGATCAGGCTCGGACCCCGTCCCTCGACGCCCTGGGCGTTGCGACCGTGACAGGTCACACAGCTCACGTCGAACAGCGCCTTGCCCTCGTTGCCGGCGGCGCTCAGCGGCGGGTTGTCCTGCGCCTGCGCGCCCGGGGCGAGAACGGTGTAGGCACCGCCGGCCAGCATCAGCGCGGCGGCCAGCCGGACCGCGGCGCCCAGCCGGCGACGGCCCCTGCTGCGCGCTACGGGCCGCCCGCGCAGCCGCGCGAGCAGACCGCGTCGGCGGTCGTTGTCAGAAGTCATGACCTGTGTCCTTAACCGGTTGGACCTTGTCTCAGGGGACGGAGCAGCGGCGCGGTTCGTGACGCGCCAAGATCACTGAAGCCAGTAGATCATGGCGTAGAGCCCGATCCACACCACGTCGACGAAGTGCCAGTAGTAGGACACGACGATCGCCGAGGTCGCCTGGGCCGGGGTGAACCGGCCCATGGTGGTGCGGACCATGAAGATGATGAAGGCGATCAGACCGCCGGTCACGTGCAGACCGTGGAAGCCGGTGGTGAGGTAGAACATCGACCCGTAACCGTCTTCGTTGATCTTGACGCCCTCGTGCACCAGGGTCCGGTACTCGTTCGCCTGGCCGAGCACGAAGATCAGACCCATCACGAAGGTGATCGTGAACCACCGGCGGAGGGCGTGGACGTCGCCCTTCTCGGCCGCGAAGACACCGAGCTGGCAGGTCACCGAGGAGAGCACGAGGATCACCGTGAAGGTGGTCGCGTACGGGATGTTGAGGACCTCGGTGTGCTTCTCCCACTGCTCCGGCGCCGCCGCGCGGATCGAGAAGTACATCGCGAACAGCGCCGCGAAGAACATGAGTTCGCTGGAGAGCCACACGATCGTCCCGACGCTGACCATGTTGGGACGCGTCAGGGAGTGGATCCGGCTCTTGTCAATGGCTGGGGCCGCAGTCACGCGGTCATTATTGCCCTTGACCGGGACCGACGATCAGCGGGGTGGCAAACCGGTGCCCGCAGTGGCCCGATCGTGGTCGTCCGCTTCGCCTGACCTACCCTGAAAAGCGTGCTGCACGTCGATCAGATCCTCGCCGTCACCTCGGTGGCTCCGGCGACGCTGGCGGCGGGAGGCGAAGCCGCCCCGCCGCCGTTCACCGTGAGCCGGGTGCTCACCGAGACCCGGCTGGACAGCTGGCTCACCCTGGGCCTCGTGCTGGCCGCCGGCCTCTACCTCTACGGGGTGCACCGGCTGCGGCTGCGCGGCGACCGGTGGCCGGTCGTCCGGACGGTGTCGTTCCTCGGCCCCGGCCTCGGCGGTATCGCGCTCGTCACGCTCACCGGCCTCGGCGCGTACGACACCACCCTGCTCTCGGTGCACATGGTCCAGCACATGGTGCTGTCGATGATCGCGCCGATCTTCCTGGCCCTCGGCGCCCCGGTGACGCTGGCGCTGCGCACGCTGCCGCTGCGGCCCCGCAAGCGGCTGCTGGCGATCGTGCACAGCCGCCTGGCCCGGATCTACAGCTTCCCGCTCGTGGCGTTCACCATCTTCGTGGTGAACCCGTTCGCGCTCTACTTCACCGACCTCTACGAGTTCACCCTGCGGCACGGGTGGGCGCACGAGCTGGTGCACGCGCACTTCATCGCCACCGGCTGCGTCTTCTTCTGGCCCCTGCTCGGCCTGGACCCGCTGCCCGGCCGCTGGCCGTACCCGGCCCGGGCGCTGCTCATGGTGCTCTCGGTGCCGTTCCACACCGTGCTCGGGCTCACCATCATGCAGAGCACCACGCTGTTCGGCGGCGACTGGTACCCGTCGCTCGACCTGTCCTGGTCCGACCCCTGGGAGGACCAGGTGGTCGCCGGCGGCGTGCTCTGGGCCGGCGGCGAGTTCGTCAGCGTCACCATGCTGGCCGTGCTGGTGGTCCAGTGGATCAAGCAGTCCGAACGCGAGGCCCGCCGGCTGGACCGGGAACTGGACCGCCAGGAGGCCCGCCAGCGGGCCGCGGAGGCCAGCGCCTGAGTCCCGCCCGGGCGGGGCGTCGGGGCGAATGTGACGCCCGCTACGATCAGCGGGCAGCTACGAGGTGGGAGCCACGTCACGATGAGCGATCGTCTTTGCACCGTCCTGCTCTACAGCGACGACCCGAAGGTCCGGGACCGGATGCGGCTCGCCGTGGGCACCCGACCGGCGCCCGGCATCGAGATCGAGTTCGTCGAGGCCGACGACTACGCCGGCTGCGTCCGGCTGGTCGACGACTACGAGATCGACCTGCTGCTGCTCGACGGCGAGGCGAGCCCGGGCGGCGGTATCGGCATCGCCCGTCAGATCAAGGACGACCGGGACGACGCGCCGCCGACCTGCGTGGTGCTGGCCCGTGCCGCCGACCGCTGGCTGGCCGCGTACGCCGAGGTCGACGCCACGCTGACCCACCCGCTCGACCCGGTGACCGCCGGCAGCACCGTGGTCGAGCTGCTGCGCCGCACCCACGCCGCGGCCTGATCCACCCCGCGGCGCCACGGCGACGCGGCCGTGGCGCACGCCCCCAACCGCTTCACTCACGCCGCTCGGGAGGCCCCGCCATGGGCGAACGGACCTGGCCGCTTCTGCTCAACGCGCTGCTGCGCGGCGAGGAGCTCTCCACCGCCGACACCGCCTGGGCGATGGGCGAGATCATGGCCGGCTCGGCCACCCCGGCGCAGATCGCCGGGTTCGCCGTGGCGCTGCGCACCAAGGGTGAGACCCCGGCCGAGCTGGGTGGCCTGGTCGAGACGATGCTCACCCGGGCCGTGCCGGTCCACCTGCCCGAGGAGGTGCGCGCCACCGCGCTCGACGTGGTGGGCACCGGGGGCGACCTGGCCCACACGGTCAACATCTCCACCATGGCCGCCCTGGTGGTCGCCGGCGCCGGCGTCCGGGTGGTCAAGCACGGCAACCGGGCCGCCTCCTCCTCGTGCGGCACGGCCGACGTGCTGGAGCAGCTCGGCGTGCCGCTGGACCTGGAACCGGAGCAGGTGGCCCGCTGCGTCACCGAGGCCGGCATCGGCTTCTGCTTCGCCGCCCGGTTCCACCCCGGCATGCGCCACACCGGCCCGGTCCGGCGGGAGATCGGCGTACCCACCGCGTTCAACTTCCTCGGCCCGCTGACCAACCCGGCGCGCCCGCGCGCGGGCGCGGTCGGCTGCTTCGACAGGCGGATGGCGCCGGTGATGGCGGCCGTCTTCGCCGCCCGCGGCGACTCGGCGATCGTGGTACGCGGCGAGGACGGGCTGGACGAGTTCAGCACCGGCGCGCCGACCCGGGTCTGGGTGGCCCAGCAGGGCACCGTCAGAGAGGCCCTGCTGGACGCGGCGGAACTCGGGGTACCCCGGGCCACCCTGGCCGACCTGCGCGGCGGAGACGCCGTCTACAACGCCGACGTGGTCCGGCGGCTGCTGGCCGGCGAGACCGGCCCGGTGCGGGACGCGGTGCTGGTGAACGCCGCGGTCGCGCTGTCCACCCAGGGCCCGCTCGACGGCGACCTGCACGAGGCGCTGCGGGCCAATCTGGGCCGGGCCGCCGAGGCGGTGGACTCGGGCGCCGCCGCGGCCGCGCTGGACCGCTGGCTGGAGGTCGCCCGCACGGCCTGACCGGGTGTCTGTCGTACCCGCGTGCCAAACTACACGGGAGTTATTTTCCGTTTTCGGTCGATGGCTCCCCGCCACGACCGGCACCGGTCCGAGAGGAGACGCCCGTGTCCGCCCGCGAGTTGCACTGCGACACCTGCGAGGGCGTCGTGCTGTTCGAGGCGCCGCCCTGCGGCGACGGGCACGGCGCCGACTGTCCCGAGCTGGCGTGCACCGGCTGTGGCACGGCGGTGCTGGTGGTCACGTACCCGGCACGCCCGTCCCGCCGGCCCGTCCGCCGCGCCACCCACCGCCACGCGGCCTGACCCCCGCCCCGTGAGGTGGGGCAGGACGCGGACAGGCCCGCGTCCCCGAAGGGGGCGCGGGCCTGTCGGTGGTTCGAGGGTCAGTGCTCGGCGGTGCGGCGGGTGCCGGAGTAGTACTCGAAGAGCAGCCCGCAGGTGGCGAAGACGACCGCCACCAGGCCCAGGCCCAGCAGCCAGAACTGCCAGAACACGAGCCCCAGGCCGGCGATCGCGGCGGCCAGGGCCAGGCCGAACGGCCAGTAGCTGCCCGGGCTGAAGAAGCCGATCTCACCGGCGCCGTCGGCGATCTCACCGTCGGCCCGGTCCTCCGGACGCAGGTCGATACGGCGGGAGACGAACCAGAAGAAGCCGCCGCACATCGAGCAGAGCAGGAAGGAGAGCAGCAGCGCCACGGTGCCGACCCACTCGACGCGGCCGTTGCTGTCGGCGTACGTCCAGGCGCCGTAGAGGATGGTCGCGCCGAGGAGGAACGCGGCGATGGTCAGGAAGATCTTCCACTCGGTCTTCATGCCGAACCCCTCAGCTTCCCGCGCCGGCCGTCGCGTCGGACGGGTTGAAGTTGTCCTTGTTGCGCCGGGTGTCGAACGGCTTGGTCTCGGTGGCGTACTCGGGCTCGCCGATCGCCTTGAGCGCGTCCTGGGTCGACTGGCCGCCCTTCTTGGCCGCCAGGAACTGCTCGTACTTCTCCGGCGAGACGACCCGCAGCTCGAAGTTCATGAAGGCGTGGTAGCTGCCGCACAGCTCGGCGCAGCGGCCGACGAACGCGCCCTCCTGGTCGATGCTGGAGACCTCGAACGTGTTGCGGACGTTGCCCGGCATCACGTCGCGCTTGAACAGCAGCTCCGGCACCCAGAACGAGTGGATGACGTCGCGGCTCTGCTCCTCGAACCGGATCGACCGGCCGCTCGGCAGCACCAGCACCGGGATGACCTCGCTCGTGCCCAGCACCGAGGCGACGGTGTTGGCGTCGCGGCCCTGGCCGTCGCGGTAGTTGAACTGCCAGTTCCACTTGAAGGCGACGACCTCGACGGTGACGTCCGGGTTCTTCGACTCCTTGTTGACGTCGGTCTGCACGACCGCCGTGTAGTAGAAGAGCACGGAGACCACGAGGATCGGCGCGATGGTGTAGAGGAACTCCATCGGCAGGTTGTAGCGGGTCTGCACCGGCAGCTCGTTGCCGCGCTTGCGGTAGCGGATCACGCACCAGAAGATCAGGCCCCACACGAAGACGCCGACCGCGAGCGCCGCGATGCAGGACGCGATCCACAGGTCGTACATCCGGTGCGACTCGGGGGTGATGCCGCCCTGCGGCCAGCCGAAGCCGTCGAACGTCTTGCCGACGTCACAGCCCGTGAGCAGAACCAGCAGCGCCGCTCCGCCGAGACCGAGCCCGGCGATCCGACCAGCACCACGCCGGCGCCCACCGGCCCCCGGGGAAGCGCTGTGCCGTACGGCCGACGGCCGTACCTCCGAACTCCTTGCGACCACCTGGTCCTGCCTCCCTAGCGCGCCGCGGCGAATGTGTGAACGTGGCACCGACGGCAAAGGCGTCACCGACGGTCGCAGATTACTCGACCATGACGGGCCTGACCGTCTTGGGGTCACTGTCCGCCCCCATCGGGGGGATCTTGGCCGTACCCGAGCGATAGCGTGGGACGTCATGAGCGCCTCCCCGGTCTACCTGGACGCCGCCAGCGCCGCCCCGCTCCATCCGGTGGCGCGGCAGGCGATGCTGGCCGCCCTGGACGACGGCTGGGCCGACCCGGCCCGGCTCTACGCGCCGGCCCGGCGGGCCCGCCAGCTCCTCGACGCCGCCCGGGAGGCCGCCGCGCAGACGCTCGGCGTCCGCGCGGACGAACTCTCCTTCACCCCCAGCGGTACGGCGGCGGCGCACGCCGCCGTGCTGGGCGGCCTCGCCGGCCGGCGACGGGTCGGTACGACGCTCGTGCACTCGGCGATCGAGCACTCGGCGGTGCTGCACGCCACGCAGCGGCACACGGCGGGTGGCGGCGCGGCGGTGTCCGTACCCGTGGACCGGTCGGGCCGGCTGGACCTGGACGCCTGGGCGACGGCGGTCGCCGCGCCCGGCGTGGCCCTCGCGGCGCT
>NZ_CADEAU010000100.1 GCF_902825405.1 Micromonospora maritima
GCCACCAGTGCCGCCCAGCGCGCGTCGGGTGGGGCGCCCGGCGCCGGCGGCCGGGCGTCGCCGCGCCGCGCGGAGATCAGTTCGAACAGCTCCGGCTGGTTCCCGACCGGGAAGCCGCCCCGGGCCATGCAGTCCGGGTAGCCCGCACCTGCGGCCCGGACCCGGCGGTCGTGGGAGACGCGCCCCACCATGCGGTCGAACCGCTCCGCGAGCGGTCCGTACGCGGGCGGAAAGTTCACCTCGGGCGTGGCCACCGGGATGCACCCGCTGAGTGCGGACTGGAAGCTCTCCTGGTCGGCCGGTGCGCTCGGCCACTGCTCGGGATCCGGACCGGCCAGCTCGGCGGTGTCGGTGACGCCGAGGCGCTCCCCGCCGAGCGGCGCCAGCCACCATCCGGTGCCGAGGCCCATGTGGATCACCGTGCGTCCCCGGTAGGGATCCACGAACGGCGGCGGCTCGTAGCGGTGGCCGGCAGCCGCCATGCAGCGGCGTACCGGATCCTGGTACGCGTGGTACTGCAGGACCTCACCGGCGGTGCGCTGCCTCGGGGTGCCGCCGATCCGCTGCGACAGCAGGTCCAACCGCTCGGCCACGGCGGCGAGGTCCCGTGGCGTCTCGATCGGCGAGCGGCCGGTTGCCGCGGACCCGTCCGGTCCGGCGCAGGCGGCCACGCCCAGGAGCAACGCGGTCAGCGCGCCGCCGAGCAGTCGTCGTCTCACCCGATCAGGAAACCGTGTCGCACGTCGATCCCGCCACCCCGCTCCGGACGGTGGCGGCCACCGGGTCAGCCGACCGCCCGGCGCATCGCGACCCGGTCGGCCGGATCGAGCCCGAGCGCCGCCTCGGCGACCAGCAGCGCGATCAGCCCCGGCGTCAGTGCGGAGGCGTCCAGCTCGCGGAATCCGCAGCGCGCGTAGTACGGCCCGTTCCACGGCACCGACCGGAACGTGGTCAGCGTCAACGCCGGCAGCCGCGCCGCCGCCGCCCACCGCGCCACGTCGTCGAGCAGGCCCCGGCCGATTCCGCGCCGGGCGTACGCGGGGTCGACGCTGAGCTGCTGTACGTGCGCCGCACCGTCGACGAGGTCGACGAGCGCGAACGCGACCGGGCGGTCCGCCGCGTCGACCGCCACCCGCAGCCGGCCGGCGCGTTGCCCGGCGGCGAGCGCCTCCAGCGGCAGCGGCGGCATGTCGGCCACCCGGGTCATGCCGATCTCCCGGAACGGTGCGCCCGAGGCCACCTCGATCCGCTGCACCTCGGCCAGCTCGTCGGCCCGGGCGGTCCTGCTCGCGTCCACGGCCCGACCCTGGCAGAGCGGGCCGGGCGAGGCGAGCAGATTTCTCCGGCATGTCATCCTGCCGTGCCGCGGCCCGGGCGACCTGCGCACCGGCACGCGACGGACCTCGCCGGAACCGACCGCGGCAGCCGGGCAGCCAGGCAGCCGGGCAGCCGGGCAGCCGGGCAGCCGGGCAGCCGGGCGATATACCGCCTGGTCATATTCATGACTCAGCGGTATGTCGCACTCGGCGGCATCGTCGTGCCTGCGACGACGCGCCCGGCGCCGGGATGCGCGCGGGACGCCCATGTCGGATACGCGCACGCCAGGACGATGCCGGACCTCCGACCGCGGCCGGTCACCACGAGCGCGATGTGACCGACCTCGCCCCGGGCGGGACTCCGACGCGACGTGGTCGTGTCTAGCGTCGGGCCCATGACCCGCAGTCGACGCCACCCGGCCACCGAACCCTGCGCGGCGACGTCCGTCCGGCGCTGATGGGACGCGTCTCGCCGTTCCCGCCGCCCGGACCGCTGCGCACCCTGGCGCTCGCCACGCTGGCCAACACCGTCGGCACCGGGCTCTGGGTGGCCGGCGGGGCGCTCTACCTGACCCGCGACGTGGGGCTCTCCGCCACCTCGGTCGGCGTGGGGCTGACCGTCGCCGGCCTGGTCGGGCTGACCGCGAGCGTGCCGCTGGGCGGGCTGGCGGACCGCTGGGACCCGCGTGCGCTGCGGGCCGCGCTCCAGGTCGGTCAGGCGTTCGCCGCGGCGGCGTACCTGCTCGTCGACTCGCTCACCACGTTCCTGATCGTGGCCGTGCCGGAGGCGCTGCTGTCCACCGGGAACCTGGCGGTACGGGCGGCGCTCGTCGCCGCCGTCGGCGGCCCGACGGGGCGGGTGCACGCGTTCGCGACGCTGCGCGCGGTGGCCAACCTGGGCATCACCGCCGGCACCGCGCTGGCCGGGATCGCGTTGGCCGTGGACACCCACCGGGCGTACCAGGTCCTGGTGGTCGGGAACGTCGCCACCTACCTGCTCTCGGCGGCGCTGCTGCTGCGGGTGCCACGGCAGCGGGCCGGTGGCGGTGCGCGGCGGGTGACCGGCGCGACGCGGCGGGGCGGATCGCTGCGGGACGGGCGGTTCCTCGCGGTGAGCGGCGCGTCGGCCCTGCTCGGCACGCACCTGACCGTGCTCACGCTTGTCGTGCCGCTGTGGACGGTCGGCCAGGCCGGCGCGCCGCCCCCGGTGGTGTCGGCGGTGCTGCTCGTCAACACGCTGCTCACCGTGTTGCTGGCGGTCCGGCTCAGCGGGGGCGCCGACACCGCCGCCCCGGCCGCCCGCAAGCTGCGCCGGGCGGGGCTGGTGGTGGGCGCGGCGACGGAGTACGTGCCGCCGCCCACCGAACCGGAGCTGTACGTGAACCTGCTGGTCACCGACCGGGCGTACGCGGGTCGCGGGGTCGGCGCGCGGCTGCTGGCGCACGCGGCGGAGCTGGCCCGCGACCGCGGCGTCGGTCTGCTGCGGGTGGACTGCTTCCGGAGCCCGGACCGGGCGCTGGTGCGCTTCTACGAGGGGTGCGGCTTCACCGCCACCGACCCGTTCACGGTCCAGCGGCCGGGGCGGGCGCCCTGGCCCGGGCAGGTGCTGGCCCGCCGGGTCGGCTGAGTCAGCCGATCTCCTCGTCGACGAAGCACCAGCGCCACGACTCGCCCGGCTGCACCGAGCGCATCACCGGGTGCCCGCTGCTCTCGAAGTGCTTCGTGGCGTGCTGGTACGGCGACGAGTCGCAACATCCCACGTGCCCGCAGCTCAGGCAGGCGCGCAGGTGCACCCAGTCGTCGTTGCCGACGGCCACGCAGTCGGGGCACTCGGTGGTGGTGCTCGGCTCGGCCCCGCCCGGCTCGGTCAGGTGCTGGCAGCTCATTCGTCGACCTCCTGTCGCAGCAGGGACTCTTCCAGGTCCAGATCACGATAGGCGCGGGTGAGCACCTCCTCGGGAATCCGGCCGGAGTCGCGGGCGGCGCGGAACACCTCCCGCTCGGCGTCGATCATCTCCTGTCGCAGCCGCGCGTACGCCTGGGAGGGGGTCTCCCGCTCGGTGCCGCCGAGCCGTTCCCAGGCCACGTTGGCACGGGACGTGGTCAACCCGCGCAGCCGCTCCACCACCGCCTCCGGCGCGCCCTCGGCCAGCGCGTCGAGCCGCTCCCGGGCGGCCCGGCTGGCCTGCTGCTGCACCCCGGCGGCGGAGAGCGCGTCCTGCACCGGGTCGTCCGGCGGCAGCCGCAGCCGCCGGGCCAGCCACGGCAGCGTGGCGCCCTGGCCGACCAGGGTCGCCACGATCACCGCGAACGCCAGCCAGATCAGCAGGGCCCGCGGGTACGGCCGGTCGTCGGCGAGGGTGAGCGGCAGGCCCAGCGCGGCGGCGAGCGTCACCACGCCGCGCATGCCCGCCCAGCCGATGACGATCGGGAACTGCACCGGCGGCGCGGGGTCGCGCTGCCGCACGCGGGGCACCAGCCGGGCCAGGTAGGTGGCCGGGAAGAGCCAGACGAACCGGGCCAGGAAGACGGTGGCCAGCACCGCGGCGGTGATCGCCGCCAGCGAGCCGATCGGCTCGTCGAGGTCGCGCAGCACCTCGGGCAGTTGCAGGCCGACCAGCAGGAACACCAGCCCTTCCAGGAGGAACTGGATCAGCCGCCAGAACGCGGTCACCTGGAGCCGGGACGCGGCCGACATGAGCAGCGGCAGCTTGTGCCCGATGCCGAGGCCGGTGACCACCACCGCGACCACGCCGGAGGCGTGGATCTCCTCGGCGGCGTACACCACCGCGAACGGGACGATCAGCGACAGCGCGTTGTCCAGCACCGGGTCGGTGGTGCGCTTGTGCAGGTAGCCGAAGACGACCACGCCGAGCAGCCCGACGAGGACACCGCCGCCGGTGGCGACCACCACCTCCCGGGCCACGTACCCGAAGCTGACCCCGCCGGCACTGGCGGTGGCGGCGACGATCGCCACCCGCAGCAGCACCAGCGCGGTGGCGTCGTTGACCAGGCTCTCGCCCTCCAGGATGGTGACGACCCGCCGGGGCAGGCCGACCCGGCGCGCCACCGCGGTGGCGGCGACCGCGTCGGGCGGCGCCACCACCGCGCCGAGCGCCAGGCAGATCGCGTACGGCAGGTCGGGCAGGAACAGGTGCACCACGGTGCCCACGACGAACGCGGTGAAGATCACCAGCCCGACGGCGAGCAGCAGGATCGGCCTCAGGTTGAGCCGGAACGCCGGTACCGACGTGTTCACCGCCGCCACGTAGAGCAGCGGCGGCAGGATGCCGACCAGCACCAGGTCCGGGTCCAGCCGCACGTGCGGGAAGAACGGCAGGAAGGACAGCGCGAGACCGAGCACGACCAGCAGGATCGGTGCGAGCAGCCCGAGTCGCCGGGCCAGCGCCGCGCCGAAGGTCGCGATGGCCAGGAAGACCACGACCTCGAACAGAGCTTCCATGGGGTCAGAGCCTAGGCGTCCCCGCGCCGGTGGCCGATCACGCGCCCCCGCGCACCTTCGGCAGCACCTCCGCGCCGAACGCGTCGAGGAACGCCCGCTGCTCCTGCCCGACGTGGTGCAGGGCGATCTGGTCGAAGCCCAGCGCCACGTACTCCTCCAGCCAGCCGACGTGCCGGCCGAGGTCGGCGGAGACGTTGACGGTCTCGGCCACCTTCGCCATCGGCACGTCGGCGCTGGCCACGTCGAAGTGCTCAGCCGTCTCCAGGTCCCAGCAGACCGGCGGCGCGAAGACGTTGCTGCGCCACTGCTCGTACGCGATCGCCTCGGCCTCGGCCTGCTCGGGCGCCCAGCTGACGTGCACCTGCAGGTGCAGCGGCCCGCGCCCGCCCGCGTCCCGGTAGGCGTCGATCATCTGCCGCAGGTGCTCCACCGGGGCGTTGACGGTGATCAGGCCGTCGGCCCACTCCGCGCACCAGCGGGCGGTGGCGACGCTGACCGCGGCGCCGACCAGCGCGGGCGGCTCCTCGGGCCGGGTCCACAGCTTCGCCCGGTCCACCGTGACCAGGCCGTCGTGGCTGACCTCCTCGCCGGCCAGCAGCGCCCGGATCACGTCGACGCACTCGCGCAGCCGGGCGTTGCGCAGCTCCTTACGCGGCCACACGTCGCCGGTGATGTGCTCGTTGCTGGCCTCACCGGTGCCCAGCGCCGCCCAGAAGCGGCCCGGATACATCGCGCCGAGCGTGCCGATGGCCTGCGCGATGATCGCCGGGTGGTAGCGCTGGCCGGGCGCGTTGACCACGCCGAAGGACAGGTTGGTGGCCTGGAGCGCGGCGCCGAGCCAGGACCAGGCGAAGCCGGACTGGCCCTGCCGCTCGCTCCAGGGCGAGAAGTGGTCGGAGCACATCGCGGCGTCGAAGCCGGCGCGCTCGGCGTGGATCACCGCCTCCAGCAGCTTCGCCGGGTGGATCTGTTCATGGGATGCGTGGAAGCCGAACGCCGTCATGGGCAGCACTCCTACCCATGACGGCGTCCGGTCAACCGTGGCTACTCGGCGTGCGCGCCGGCGCCCGCGCCGGCCTCGCCCTCGCCGATCCACACCGTCTTGGTGTTGCAGAACTCCCGCATGCCCAGGGCGGACAGCTCCCGGCCGTAGCCGGAGTTCTTCACGCCGCCGAACGGCAGCTCCGGATAGGACGTGGTCATGCCGTTGATGAAGACGTTGCCGGCGTCCAGGTCCTCGGCGAAGCGTTCCTGCTCGGCCGGGTCGGTGGTCCAGGCGTTGGAACCGAGGCCGAAGCTGGTGCCGTTGGCCACCTCGATCGCCTCGTCGTACGAGCCGACCCGGTAGAGGCCGGCGACCGGGCCGAACACCTCCTCGCCCCACATCCGCATCTCCGGGCGCAGGTCGGTGACCACTGTCGGCGGGTAGAACCAGCCGTCCCCGGCCGGCTTCTCGCCGCCGCACAGCACGGTGGCGCCCTGCTCGACGGCGTCGGTCACCTGGTCGTGCACCTCGTCGCGGCCGCGCTCGCTGGCCAGCGGGCCGACGTCGGTGTCGTCGTCCATCGGGTCGCCGACCCGCAGCGCCGACATCCGGGCGGCGAACTTCTCGGCGAACGCGTCGAAGACGTCGGTGTGCACGATGAACCGTTTGGCGGCGATGCAGGACTGGCCGTTGTTCTGGCAGCGGGCGGTGGTGGCCACCTCGGCCGCCTTGTCCAGGTCGGCCGAGGGCATCACCACGAACGGGTCACTGCCGCCGAGTTCCAGCACGGTCTTCTTGATCTCGCGGCCGGCGATCTGGGCGATGGACCGGCCGGCCGGCTCGCTGCCGGTCAGCGTGGCGGCGCGCACCCGCGGGTCGCTGAGGATCCGGTCCACCGCGTCGGAGCCGACCAGCAGCGTGGTGAACGCGCCCTCTCCGAACCCTGCCCGGCGGAACACGTCCTCCAGGTAGAGCGCGGTCTGCGGCACGTTGGAGGCGTGCTTGAGCAGGCCGGTGTTGCCGGCCATCAGGGCCGGCGCGGCGAAGCGCATCACCTGCCAGAGCGGGAAGTTCCACGGCATCACCGCGAGCACCGGCCCGATCGGCTGGTAGCGGACGTACGCCCGCTTCGCCTTGACCGCGGCGGCGTCGGCCGGCTCGTCGGCGAGCATCCTCGGCGCGTTCTCGGCGTAGAAGCGGCAGGCGGCGGCGCACTTGGTGACCTCCGCCTTCGCGGCGGCGTACGTCTTGCCCATCTCGGTGGTCATCAGCCGGGCGGTCTCGTCCCGCTCGGCGTCGAGCAGGTCGGCGGCGGCCAGCAGCCACCGGGCCCGCTGGGCGATGGTGGTGTCCCGCAACTGCCGGTACGCGAGGTGGGCCCGCTCGATGGCGGCGTCGATCTGTTCGTCCGACATGGCGTCGTACGTCTTGAGCACCTGTCCGGTGGCGGGATTGGTGGTGGCGATGGGCATCTCGTACTCCTGTCACTCGAACAGCGAGTGCCGCACGCCCGGCTCCTCCCGGCGGCGGGCGGCGCGGCGGCGCTGGATCACGACCAGGTCGACCACGGCCACCACGGCGAGGACGGCGCAGACGACGCCCAGCCAGGCCACGTCGGCGGCGAACGCGAGCACCGCGAAGACGGCCATCACCACGAGACCGAACAGGGCCAGCACCAGGCGCAGGTTGAGCGCGCTGTTCGCGTGGCCGACCGTGCCACGGGCGCGGCGGGGCTGTGATCGGGTCATTCCTCCCGGCTACCCCGGCACGGCCGGGGCTAACCGGTGGGGCGCGCGGCGGCGCCGGCGGGCCGGTGATCCGGGACACGGAGCGGGTACGCGGTGGATGGCGCCACCGGGCGGGTGCGTTACATCGGTCTGCCGGTGCCGACGGAGATCCCGCGGCGGTGGAGAGGATGGGCATGACCACGACGCAGGCCGTACCCGTGACCGTCGCGGTCTCGCGGCGCGCCGACCCGGCGCGTACCGGCGAGATGGTGGCGTGGATGCGGGCCGGCACGGCGCTCGCGGAGAGCTTCCCCGGCTTCCTCGGCGCCGGCTTCGTCCGCAGCGCGCCCGGTTCCGCCGAGTGGCACGTGATGTACCGCTTCGCCGACGCGGACACGCTGCGCGGCTGGGAGGACTCGCCGCAGCGGCACTGGTGGCTCAGTTCGGCCCAGGGCATCGTCGAGCACACCCGGGTGGAGCGCCGCACCGGCATCGAGGGCTGGTTCGACCCGCCGGTGGACCACGTGGTGGAGACGTTCGGCGAGGCGGAACCGCTGCCGCCGGCCGCGCCGCCGCGGTGGAAGCAGGCGGTCACCATCTGGCTGGCGTTCTTCCCGCTCAGCCTCACCGCCACGCTGCTGACCGCCCGGTTCCTCGCCGACGTGCCGCTGGCCGGGCGGACGCTGCTGATGACGCTGGTCCTGACCCCGCTGATGACGTACCTGGTGCTGCCGCGCATCACCCGGGCGCTGCACTGGTGGCTGCACGGCCTGCCCACGCCGTGGCGCCGGTGAGTTCACGATCGGGTCGCACCACACCCGTGTGAACGACGGTCGTCGATGGCAGAAAGGCGACAGATCTCCCAGACGGACGGTCGAGGCGCATAGGGTCGACGGGCCCGTTGGTGCCGCCGGACGGGGGACCTGAATGCCTCGACGTTGGATCGCCGCGCTGGCCTGCCTCGCGGCGCTTGTCGCACTGGCCTGTGACGGCTCCGGCTCGGCGTCGCCCCGCCCGACCGACCCGCCCCGCCCCGGCGGTCCCCGGGTGCTGACCGCGTTGGGCGACTCGATCAGCACCGGCTTCGGTTCCTGCCTGGTGCTGGTGAGCTGCGAACGCAACTCCTGGTCGACCGGGGACAGCCTGCGGGTGGAGAGCGTCTACCGGCGGTTGCGCGCGGACGCGCCGGCGCTGCGGGCGTACAACCGGGCGGTGCCGGGCGCCCGCGCGGCCGGGCTGGCCGACCAGGCCCGGGCCGCGGTACGCGACCGGGCCGACCTGGTCACCGTGCTGATCGGGGCCAACGACGCCTGCCGCGACGACGTCGACGCGATGACGCCGACCGCCACCTTCCGGGACCAGGTCGACACCGCGCTGGCCGTGCTGCGCAAGGGCCGACCGAAGGCCCGGGTGCTGGTGGTCAGCGTCCCGGACCTGCACCGGCTCTGGCAGCTCGGGCACACCGAGCCGCGCGCGGTGCGGGCCTGGTCGCGTGGCGTCTGCCCGGCGCTGCTGGCCGACGCCACGTCGACCGCGCCCGCCGCCGTCGCGCGCCGGACCCGGGTCCGGGAACGGATCGAGGCGTACGACGCGCAGCTGCGCGCCGCCTGCCGGGCCTACGGGTCGCGCTGCCGCTGGGACGGGGGCGCGGTCCACCGGCACCGGTTCGACCTGGACCAGGTCAACGCGCTGGACTGGTTCCACCCCAACGCCGCCGGGCAGGGCCGGCTGGCCGAGGTGGCCTGGAACGCCTCCGGCTGGAACAACGACTGACCGGCCCGACCGGCGGTCAGGGTTGGCGCGGGCCGGGCAGTTGGCGGGGCCCGGCGTCGCGGTAGAGCTCCCGGGCCCGGTCGGCGAGTTCCTTGGTGGCCGAGGAGTTGGCCCAGGTGCCGAGCACGATGGCGGCGCCCGGGACGACCTTGGCGAACATCCGCTTGGCGGCACGCACGCCGGCCATCCGGGCCAGCCGCACCCCGAGCTGGAGCATCACCCGACCCAGCGCCCGGTCGCCGGCCGAGCCGAACAACGCGCCGGCCCGCTCCCGGCCCGCGGCCACACCGAGCGCCAGCCGGGCGGTCTCGGCGACCTTGTGCACGCGCTGGAGCACCAGCAGGTCCGTCGCCCGGTCGGTGTGCGTCGGGTCGGCGCCGTAGGCGGCGGCCACGTGCAGCACCAGCCGGGCCTGGGTCCAGGCCAGCACGCCGACGTCGATGACGGCGCCGGGCAGCCCGGCGGCGCCGGAGACCGCGCCGGAGAGCCGGGCGTAATTGACGAACCTGCGGACCGCCTGGTCGGCCAGGTGCTCGGCCGGGGCGTCCGGCCGCAGCGCCCGCTCCCGGGCGGCCCACTGGGCGGCCTCCGGGCCGAGCCGGCGCACCGCCTCCAGGGCCAGGTGCTCCGGCGCGTACTGCGGGTCCTCGCGCATCCGGTCCCAGAGGGAGGCCGGGGGCGCCTCGGGCGCGTCCACCGGTGGGACCGGGGCGGCGTTGCGCTGCCCGTCGACGGGGGCGGGGTCGGTCACGAGGGGCTCCGGGGCTCGTTCGGCGGGGGTGGGCGGGTCAGCGCCGGCGGTTCGACGACAGCCGGGTGGCGATCTGCCGTAGCCGGGCCTGGTTCTCCGGCTTGGCCATCTCCCGCCGACCGCGGTCGACCAGCTGCTGGCCGCGTGGCGACCGTAGGAAGGCGGTGATCCGTTGCATCAGCGACATGACGTCCTCCTGTCCGCGGTCCCCATCATGTGTACCCGGAACCGGCAAGTCCCTGATACCCGGACGGGCTGTCCGGCAACCGTCCACACCGCTCAGCCGAGGATCTCCGCCACCACCTCGCCGGCCCGCCACTCGTGCTGCGCGTACGCGTCGGGGAACGCGGAGATCTGGACCGCCTGGGCGGCGACCGAGAGCGGCATGTCCTGCCAGCCGGGGATCTCCTCCAGGGCGGAGAGGAACGCCTTGGTCGCGTACTCGGGGTCCATCAGCTCGGCGACCGTGCCCCAGCCGCTGCTCGGCCGCTGCTGGAACAGCCCGACCGAGTCGTGGTCCCAGCCGATGGCCTGGTGCGGGTACTCCTGCGACTCGGGCAGCACGCCGCTGGCGTAGTTGAGCAGGGTGCTCTCCTGCATCGCGGTGGCCACCGCGATGACCAGCGCCCGGCGCGGCACGCCCATCTCCCGGCCGGCCCGCACGATCTGCGTGGCGTTGTCCATCTGGGTCCGGGTCAGGCCGGCGACCGGGACGATCCGCCGCGGCTTCGGCTTCGGCTTCGGCTTGGCCTTCGGCTTCGCCTTGGCCGTGACGGTCGGGGACGGGGTGGCGCTCGGGGTGGTCGGCGCGGTGCTGGGCCGGGCCATGCCGCGCGAGGCGGCGTCCACCGCCGCCCGCTCGGCGGCCTCGGCCACGGGGGCCGGGGACGGGGCGCGCTCGGGGGCGCCGAAGCCCACCTGACTGACGCCGACCAGGCCGAGACAGCAGGCCGCGCCGGTGGCGACCGCGAGCTTCGTCCGGCCGGGCCGGGGGGCCAGGGGGGTGCGCAGAGCCCGGAAACGGGTACGCCAGGTGCCGGCGGTCGCCGGCGAGCAGGAGGTTGTCGGATCGGTCGAGGGGGTATCGTCCGAACGGTCAGCCGGGCGGCCGGGGCCGTTCGGGTCGTCGAGGGTGCCGTCGTCACGCATCCGACGAGGCTAGGCAGGGCAAACCGGGATCACCCAGGCCTAAAGGGTGGCCCTCGCCACACTTTGGTCCGGATCTGCCCGACATCGCCGTACATAACTCCCCACTTGTGGTCAGAACCCGCGAAACGGGCCAACCTCCGGTCCGTCGTGAGCGCGGGTGGCGAGGGCAGGAACCTCGCAGCCGCCCACCTCCCCGGCGTTGATCGACTAACTCGTCCGTTCGGACGATGGGGTGGTGGGCCCACCGAACCGGCGCGTGGCCGAATTGTGATCACCATCCGGGCAGCGGACCGGTCCGTAACGGAATGGACCACACCCCCCGGTACGTTGGCCGAAGCGGGGGCTCCGTGCGCACGGCGCCTCCGTACGCGTCGACAGGGAGGACCCCACCGGTGCTCGACCCACACGAGCTCTACGAACTCACCGACGAGCTGCCCGACCTCGGCCAGCCGGTGCTGATCCAGGCGCTCACCGGCTTCGTCGACGCCGGCAGCGCTTCCCGACTGGCTCGGGAGCAGCTGCTCACCTCGCTGGACACCCGGGTGATCGCCCGCTTCGACGTCGACCAGCTCTTCGACTACCGCTCCCGCCGGCCGGTGATGACCTTCGTCGAGGACCACTGGGCCGACTACGACGCCCCGGCGCTGGAGCTGCACCTGCTGCACGACGACGACGAGACGCCCTTCCTGCTGCTCACCGGCCCCGAGCCGGACCTCCAGTGGGAACGGTTCGTGGCCGCCGTCGCCGGGCTGTCGGCCCGCCTCGACGTCCGGCTCACGGTCGGGCTCAACTCGATCCCGATGGCCGTCCCGCACACCCGGCCCAGCGGCGTCACCGCGCACGCCACCCGGCCGGAGCTGATCGCCGGGCACGAGCCGTGGCTGCAGAAGGTGCAGGTACCGGCCAGCGTCGGGCACCTGCTGGAATACCGCCTCGGCGAGCAGGGCCGCGACGCCCTCGGCTTCGCCGCGCACGTGCCGCACTACGTCGCCCAGGCCGAGTACCCGGCCGCCGCCGAGGCGCTGCTCGCCGCCGTGTCCCGGGGCACCGGCCTGCTGCTGCCCCGCGACGGCCTGCGGACCGCCGCCGAGGTGGTCCGGGTGGAGATCGACCGCCAGGTCGCCCAGACCGAGGAGGCGGCCACGCTGGTCCAGGCCCTGGAGGAGCAGTACGACACGTTCGCCCGGGGGCGCGGCGAGAAGAGCCTGCTCGCCACCGAGACCGGGCCGCTGCCCACCGCCGACGAACTGGGCGCCGAGCTGGAACGCTTCCTCGCCGAGCAGACCCACCCGGGCGACACCCCGGAGCGCTGACCCGGCGCGGCGGCCGGGGATGCGGCAGGCTGGAGACATGCGCCTGGCGACCTGGAACGTCAACTCGGTGAAGGCCCGCCTGCCCCGGCTGCTCGACTGGCTGGCCACCACGAAACCCGACGTCGTCTGCCTCCAGGAGACGAAGTGCCCGGACGGGGCGTTCCCCGTCGCCGAGGTGGGCGAGCTGGGTTACGAGGTGGCCAGCCACAGCGACGGCCGGTGGAACGGCGTGGCTGTGCTGTCCCGGGTCGGGCTGGCCGACGTCGCGGTCGGGTTCCCCGGCGAGCCCGGGTTCCCCGAGCCGGAGGCCCGGGCCATCTCCGCCACCTGCGACGGCCTGCGGGTCTGGTCGGTGTACGTGCCGAACGGCCGCGCCCCCGACGACCCGCACTACGCGTACAAGTTGGCCTGGTTCGCGGCGCTGCGCGACGCGCTGGAGACCGAGGTGGCCGCCGCCCTCCCGCTCGCCGTCTGCGGCGACTTCAACGTCGCCCCGACCGACGCCGACGTGTGGGACCCGGCGCTGTTCGCCACCTCCACCCACGTCACCCCGGCCGAGCGGGACGCCCTGGCGGCGCTGCGCGACCTGGGCCTGGAGGACGTGGTGCCCACCCCGATGAAGGGGCCGCACCCGTTCACCTACTGGGACTACCGGGCCGGGATGTTCCACCAGAACAAGGGCATGCGGATCGACCTGGTGTACGCCACCGCGCCGGTCGCCCGCGCGGTCCGCTCGGCGTACGTGGACCGGGAGGCCCGCAAGGGCAAGGGCCCCTCCGACCACGCCCCGATCGTGGTCGACGCCGACCTGGTGCCGGCCGTCGAGGCGTTCTGACCGGCGGGCCGCTCGCTAGGGTGGACGCATGGCAGTCGTGAAGATCAACGCGATCGACGTCCCGCCCGGCGCGGGCGCGGAGCTGGAGAAGCGGTTCGCGGCCCGGGCCGGCGCGGTGGAGAACTCCCCCGGCTTCCTCGGCTTCGAGCTGCTCCGCCCGGTGGCCGGGGAGAACCGCTACTTCGTGTACACGAGGTGGGAGACGGAGGCGGACTACCAGGCCTGGGCCCAGGGCCCGGCGCGAGCCGCGCACGCGGCACCCGAGGGCGCCGAACCGCGCAGGCCCGTCGCCACCGGCGCCACCCTGCTGGAGTTCGAGGTGGTCCACCAGGTCCCCGCGACCCCCTGACCCCCTCCCCCTCCCCCGCGCCGGCCCGCGCCCGGGAGCGGGCGGGAGCGGTCAGGGGACGCGGGAGGCGAAGACGATCACGTTGTCCTCGTAACCGGTGCGGCCGCCGACCCACTCGCCGCCGCAGGTGATCAGGCGCAACTCCGACGGGCCGGAGTCGCCGTAGACGCGGGCGGCCGGCAGGTTCGCCTTGTCGAAGTACTCGACGCTGTCGACCTTGAAGGTCACCACCGTGCGGTCCGACCGGGTCACCTGGATCCGGGCGCCCGGCTTCAGGCTGTGCAGCCGGTAGAACACGGCCGGACCGCTCTTGGTGTCGACGTGACCGACGATGATCGCCCGGCCCGGCTCACCCGGGACCGCTCCCCGGTCGTACCAGCCGGTCTGGTTGTGCTCGGTCAGCGGCGGCACGTCCACCGAACCGTCCCGCGCCTGGCCGACCGGGGTGACCGGCGCGGTGACCTTGATGGCCGGCACCGCCAGACGGACCGGCAGGCTTGCCGGTTTCCGGACCGGCGCCGGCGCCGACGCGGGCGCCGGTTGGCTCGACCCGGCCGACGCGTCGGTCCAGTCGAACGGCCCGGCGGTCCGGCCGAGACCGGCGCCGGTGGCGAACACGCCGACCAGCACCAGCACCACGGCCAACGGCTTCGACCAGGGACCCCGCCCCCGCTCCCGTCCCCG
>NZ_CADEAU010000101.1 GCF_902825405.1 Micromonospora maritima
AGCGCGCCGGGCCGGCCGCCGGCGCCACGTTGGAGGGCGGCGAGGAGCGCGCCGGCGGGTAGCGGGCGGGCGAACAGGTGGCCCTGGCCGGCCGCGCAGCCCAGTTCCCAGAGCGCGCGGCGTTGCGGTTCGCTCTCCACGCCCTCGGCGACGACGGTGAGGTCGAGGCTGCGCCCGAGGTCGAGGGTGGAGCGGATCACGGCGGCGGCCTCGGGTGCGGTCTCCATGGCGGTGACGAAGCTGCGGTCGATCTTGAGTTCGTGGACGGGGATGCGGGAGAGCAGGGAGAGGGACGAGTAGCCGGTGCCGAAGTCGTCGAGGGCGAGCCGGACGCCGGAGTCGCGGAGCCGGCTGAGCACCCGGTCGACCACGTCGAGCTGGCTGAGGGTGAGGGTCTCGGTGAGTTCGAGCACCAGCCGGTCCGGTGGCAGGTCGTGGGCGCGCAGCCGGGCCAGGACGGCGCCGGGGAAACGGGCGTCGAGCAGGCTGCGGGGCGACACGTTCACCGAGACGGGCAGGTCGAAGCCGGCGTCGCGCCAGGTGCCGGCCGCGATCAGCGCCTGGTCGAGGATCGCCTCGGCGAAGGCGGGCAGCAGTCCGGAGCGTTCCACCGCTTCGAGGAAGCGCAGCGGGTCGATCAGCCCGTGGGTGGGGTGGTGCCAGCGGGCCAGCGCCTCCGCGCCGGTGACCTCGCCGCTGGCCAGGTCGACGATGGGCTGGAAGTTGACGGTGAACTCGTGGTCGGCGACGGCCCGGGGCAGTTCCCCGCCGAGGGTGAGCCGGCCCAGGTCGGCGGTGTCGCGGGCGGCCGCGTACGTGGCGATCCGCTGGCCGGCCCGTTTGGCCTGGTACATCGCCACGTCGGCGCGGCGCAGCAGCTCGGCCATCCCGCCGGTGGCGGGGGCCACGGCGATGCCGCCGCTGGCCTCCACGCTGATCCGCATGCCGTCCAGGTCGAGCGGGTCGTGCAGGGCGGTGAGCAGGGCCTCGGCCCGGTGGGCGGCGACGGCCGGAGCGGGCAGGGCCCGCAGCAGCACCGCGAACTCGTCGCCGCCGAGCCGGGCGACCAGGTCGTCGGGTCGGGCCGCGCCCCGCAGTCGTTCGGCGACCTGGATCAGCACCTGGTCGCCGGCGCCGTGCCCGAGGGTGTCGTTGACCTCCTTGAAGTGGTTGAGGTCGATCAGCACCAGGGCGGTGACGCCGTCGGCGTGCCGGGTGGTGAGGTGGGCGGTGCCCTCGTCCAGCAGGTGGCGGCGGTTCGACAGGTCGGTGAGGGCGTCGTGGGTGGCGGCGTAGGCGTGGGCGTCGGCGATGCGGGCCAGTTCGGCGTACGCCTGGGCGTTGCGCACCGCGGTGCAGAGGGCGGAGGCGAAGGTGCGCAGGGTGTACTGCTCGCGCTCGGAGAGTTCCACCGGCCCGGCGAACCTGAGCCGCAGCACGCCGAGGTCGTCGGCCCGGTCGTGGCCTTCCAGCGCGACCGGCATGATCCGGCCGTCCACCTCGCTGGATGGTGGGGCGGTGCCGTCGTACGCGATTCCGGGGGCGCTGCCCCGGACGACGCGTCCGCCTTCGCGTAGTTCGACCTCCACCTCGTCGGCGGAGAAGAGTTCGGCGGCCTCGGTGACGGCGGTGGTCAGCACCTGGTCGAGGTCGACCACGTTGAGGGCGTCGGTGGCGCGGGCGAGGCGTTGCCACGCCTGCTGTTCGGTGCGGGTACGGATCCGGGACGAGTAGGCCAGGTGCAGGCTGAGTACGAGCGGCGGCACGGCGGGCAGCAGTCGAGGATCGATCCGCAGGATGAGCACGGTGGCGACGGCCACCAGGAAGCGCACGCCGAAGCCGGCGATACGCAGGTCGAGATCGTTGCGGAACTGGCGGAGGATCGGCGTGCGGGAGGCGAGCGCGATGACCGGAATCGCGAGCACGTCGTCGAGGACCGCGGCCACCAGGTAGACGAATCCCAGCAGCATGACGATGCCGATCGGTTCGCGTGGTGGCCAGGCGGTCCCGAGCAGCAGTGTGGTGGCCGCGGTGCCGCCGGCCACCAGGGTGTGCTTCGCGATCGCGAACGCCACCTTGATCGGCGCCAGCCGGGTGATCGATCCACAGGCCACCCCGAGGCCGGTGGCCAGGACGACCCAGGAGGGCGGGGCGACGGCGAGGCCGATGACGATCGCCGTCTCGACCCAGGCGAAGTAGAAGGTCGTCGACCGGATCCGTAGTCGGGTCTTGATGACGGTGGCCAGTGCGACCGTCACCACGAGCGTCGCTACCGTGACGAGATCCCGTACGGAGTCGGGAGGCTGCTGGCGAGCGGCGAGGAAGGCGACGAGCGCGATGGTCGCCGCTCCGAGGACGAGGGTGTAGACGAGTCCGCGCAGGGCCGGATCGACAGCCGTTCGGCCTTCCGTCGTTCGGCTCAACCGGAGTCACCCGCCGCTCACCGTCGGTACGCGATGAGCGGCAGCCTACCGCGTCGCTCCTGGCCGGGAAACTCTCATCCCCATTCGGTGCTGCGCATTGTTCACCCCTCCTCGGATATCGCTTCGGGTCGGAATCGCCACGGACCGAGTTCGTCGCTCTCAATCGGTGCGGCGCATTGTCGCGACCCTCCTCGGATATCGCTTCTGCGCGTATCTGTGTCCCGCCGGTTGAAGAGCAGGCTAGGCGGAGGAGTGGGCGGTAAGGAAGAATTAATGTCCTTATGCGCAATATAAGCAACTATCGCGGCTTAAATGACGTTCTGTCCACAAGTTGTATGCGGAGCGGAACGGACCGTCTCCCTTGCGTACCCGCGTTGTCGCTCAGTGCCATCCGAAATCGCGCGGTAGGCATGCCGTCTGTAGCGTCGTCTGGGCCAGGAGACATTACAACCGTGCATCTGGCCGGATCCGTTGGCGGTCGGACGAGTCGTGCCGAGAGTGTCCATGAGCCGTGGGGACAACGGTCGAGTGACGAGTGGATTACGCTGGCGTTCGGTTTGGGACGAGTGCCGAACAGGGCTGGAAACGCGGCGTGGAAATCCGAGTGCTAGGTGGCCTGTCGGTTCGGGTCGACGGAGCCGACCTCACCCTCGGGACACCCAAGCAGCAGCTCGTGTTGGCACTACTCGCCGTTCGGGTCAACCAACTGGTCACTCTGCACGACTTGGTGGACGAGTTGTGGCCGGACGATCCGCCCCGGTCCGCAGTTCCCAATGTCCGCACGTACGCCGCCAATCTTCGGCGAGGTCTCGACTCCGTGGGAGACGGCCGGCTGAGGATCGTCCGTGAACCGGGTGGCTACCGTCTCGTCGCCGACGAGGCGCTGATCGATGTGCACCGACTCGGCGCCCGCTGGCGTCGGGCCGGTGAACTCATGCGCGCCGGCGGGCCCGCGCAGGTGGTGGCCGGGCTGAGCGACGCGGTCGATGCCGGTCCGGCTCCGCTGTTGGCCGGGCTGCCGCTGGGACCGGCGCTGACCGCCCATCGGGAGTCCGCGGAACAGGAACGCCAGTCCGCGCTGGAGTTGTTGGCGGAGGCGTACCTCGCCCTGGGGCGCCCGGAGCGCGCCGTTCCGCTGTTGCGCGAGCACGCCGTACGCGAACGCCTGCGGGAGCGGGCGCAGGCCCTCCTGATGCGGGCGCTCATCGAGACCGGCGACGCGAGTGGTGCCCTCGCCGTCTACCACGCGGCGCGGGACGCCCTGACCGAGCAACTCGGACTGCCACCCGGCGAAGAGTTGGAGCACCTCCGGGGGGCGGCGATCGACGTCCGACGTGGTCCGCCGGAGGCCGCCCGCGAGGCGGAGAGGAGCCATGCGCAGACCAACTGGCTACCGCGGGCGGTCTCGGACCTCGTCGGCCGGGAGACACTTGTCGACGCGCTGTTGCGGGAGATCGCCACGGCCCACGACTCCGGCCCGACGGTGCGGATGATCGACGGGATGGCGGGGTGCGGCAAGACGAGCCTCGCCCTGCACGTGGCGGCTCGCCTGGCCGACGCGTTCCCCGACGGGCAGCTCTTCATCGACCTGCGGGGTCACGCGCGGCAGACGCGGATCCGACCCACCCAGGCGTTGGACATCCTGCTCCGCCAGCTGGGCGTACCGGCCGGCCGGATCCCGGCCCGCTTCGCGGACCGGCTCGAGACCTGGCGGCAGGAGCTGGCCGGGCGGCGCGTCGTGATGGTGCTCGACAACGCCGCGGACAGCGCGCAGGTCGAACCGTTGCTGCCCACCCACGGGCCCGCGGCGGTCCTCGTCACCAGTCGGCGACGTCTGCTGGCCCTCACCGAGCGTCCGCCGGTGTCGCTTGCCGTGCTCACCGAGTCCGAGGCGCTCGAACTGCTCGGCACGCTGATCGGACGGCGGCGGGTGGCAGCGGATCCGGAGGGCGCGAGGCGACTCGTCGACTTCTGCGGTTGCCTTCCGCTCGCCGTCAGGCTGGCCGGGACCCGGTTGGCCCATCGGCCCGACTGGCGGGTGTCGGAGCTGGTGGAGAGGTTGAGCCGGCGGCCGATGTTCCTTCCCGGCCTGCGTGCCGAGGCGCGGAGCGTGGCCGAAGCCTTCGCCGAGTCCTACGAACCACTCGCTGCCGCGGCGAAGCGCGTCTTCCGGTCCTTCGGCCTGGTCGCCGGCAACCACCTCGACAGCGCCATGGTGGCCGCGCTGACGGATCTGCCGTTACCGCAGACGGCTGACCTGCTGGACGAACTCGTGGACCGACACCTGGTGGAGGAGCCCTCCCCGGGCCGCTACCGCCTGCACGACCTGATGAGGCGCTACGCCGCGGAGCTCGCCCGTCGCGAGGAGCAGGGCACGTCGGAGAGGCCGGCCGTGCGTGGCCTGCTCGACCACGTCCTGCACTCGGTGGTCCGGGCCTCGGCGGTCGTCGAGGACGGCCGGCTGGTCGCCGCGCAGCTTCGGCTCGGGGCACCCCTGCGTCCCGATCTGCTCGACGGGCGCGCCCTCGGTGACCTGGACTGGCTGGAGCATCAACGCCTCAACCTGGACGGCTTCGTCCGGCAGGCCGCCCAGGAGGGACACGAGGCGATGGCGTGGAGGTTGGCCAGGGCGAGCTGGCGCTTCTCCTACACACGTGGCTACTACGACGACATCACCGCGACGCACGAGATCGGGCTGGCGGCGGCACGCCGGTCCGGAGACCAGCACGCCATCGCGTTGATGCACAACTACCTGGCCTCCGCCTGCGTACGCACCGGCTCCTACCGGGAGGCGTCCGCCCACCTGCACGCGGTCGTGTCCATCCGTACGGCGCTCGGGGACGCCGAGGGCGCGCAGCGGGCCCGGGTCAACCTCGGAGTCGTGCACTGGCTCACCGGGCGGCTCCAGCAGTCCCTCGAAGCCAACCGCGGCGCGTTGCGCAGCGATGTGTCGGACACGACCCCCGTGCTGCCCAACCTGGGCCTCACGCTTCGTTATCTCGGCCGCTACGACGAATCGATGGCCGTGCACCGGCTCCACCTCTACGTGGCCCGGATCAGGGGGGACCTCTTCCACGTGTCCAACGCGCTGGGACACCTCGGCGGCGTTCAGTACCGGCTGGGGCAGAACCGCCAGGCGGAGCGCCTGCTCCGCGCCTCGTTGGCGCTGCGCGACCGTACCGGCAGCGGATTCGCCCGTGCCGAGACCCTGAGCGACCTCGCCGGCACGTGTCGGCAGCTCGGCCGCTACGAGGAAGCTCTGCGCCACCACGAGGCCGCCGTCGAGGCCGCCACCATCTCGGGCGAGCGTCACGTCCAGGCGGAGGCACGCAACGAGTTGGCCCTCACCCTCGGGGCGACGGGGCGGCGGAAGGAGGCGGCGGCGATGTTCCAGGAGGCGCTGACCATCTCCACCCGGATCGCGCACCCGTACGAGCAGGGTCGGGCGTTGTGTGGTCTGGCCGAGCACCTGGAGCACGACCAGCCGGCCGAGGCGCGTCGGTACCGGCAGCGGGCGTTGGCGATCTTCGAGCGGATGGGCGTGCCCGAGCGCCACGAACTCCGCCGGCGTCTCGCCGAACCGCCGTCGACACCCGCCTGAACCGGTTTATCGATTTCTTATCGCGGCGCCGTCTAACGTCCCGTCATCGGCCAACGGGGGGTGCCCGCCCGAGCGGGACCCGGCCGACCAGGCCCCCACCGTCCGTCCACCCCAGCGGACCGGCGGTGGGCAGGTGAGGGAGGGGCGTCGCACGGTGATCGGCACCCGCCGCGACGTCCCTCCCCGCCGACGGCCCCGAGCAGCCGCCGACGGCCCCGAGCGACGTCCGTCGTCGTACCCGGCGGATAGGGTCGAGCGGTGACCGAACCCGCGCAGCTCACCCACGTCGATCCGGCCGGCGCGGCCCGGATGGTCGACGTCTCCGCCAAGCCGCTCTCCGGCCGGCTCGCGGTCGCCGCCGGCCGGCTCCGCACCACCGCCGAGGTGGTGGAGCTGCTGCGCCGCGACGGCCTGCCCAAGGGCGACGCGCTCGCGGTCGGCCGGCTCGCCGGGATCATGGGGGCCAAGCGCACGCCCGACCTGATCCCGCTCTGCCACCCGATCGCGCTGCACGGCGTCACCGTCGACCTGCACCTCACCGCCGACACCGTGGAGATCACCGCCACCGCGCGGACGGCCGACCGCACCGGGGTGGAGATGGAGGCGCTGACCGCGGTGGCCGTCGCCGGGCTGGCCCTGGTCGACATGGTCAAGGCCGTCGACCCGGCGGCCTCGGTGGACGCCGTCCGGGTGCTCCGCAAGTCCGGCGGCAAGACCGGCGAGTGGCTGCGCCCGGAGGACCGGCCGTGATCCGGGCCCGGGTGGTGGTGGCCTCGAACCGGGCTGCCGCCGGGGTCTACGAGGACACCAGCGGTCCGCTGCTCGTCGCCGGCCTGCGCGAGCTGGGCTGCACGGTCGACGCGCCGGTGGTGGTGCCGGACGGGGAACCGGTCGGCGACGCGCTGCGGGCGGCCCGCGACGAGGGCGTCGACGTGGTGGTGACCAGCGGCGGCACCGGCATCACCCCGACCGACCGCACCCCGGAGGTGACCAGGTCGCTGCTCGACTACGAGATTCCGGGCATCGCCGAGGCGATCCGGGCGCACAGTCGCGACACGGTGCCGACCGCCGCGCTGTCCCGCGGCCTGGCCGGGGTGGCCGGCCGGATGCTGGTGGTCAACCTGCCCGGCTCGCGCGGCGGGGCCCGCGACGGGCTGGCCGTGCTCGGGCCGATCCTGCGGCACGCGGTCGACCAGCTCCGCGGGGGCGACCACTGAACCCGCGGCGCGCGTGCCCCGGCGCTAGGCTCGCCGGATGAGCACCGAAACCCAGACCACCGGGGCCGAGGTGGGCACGCCGCCACCGGCCGGGTGGGAGGAGGCCCGCTCCCGGGTGTACGCGGTCGGTCTCTCCGCCGCGCTCCCCGCGGTCGCCCGGCCGCTGGCCGAGACCGACGGGCACACCCTGGCCGAGCCGCTGACCACGCGTACCGACCTGCCGGCGTTCCCGACCTCGAGCGTGGACGGCTGGGCGGTGCGTGGGGCGGGGCCGTGGCAGGTGGTCGGTCGGGTGCTCGCCGGGCAGACCGCGTCCCCGCTGGACGCGGACGGCAGCACCGTGGAGATCGCCACCGGCGCGATGGTCCCGGCGGGCACGACCGCGATCCTGCGCATCGAGGAGTCGACCCGCACGGCGGACGGCCGGGTGGACGGCACGCCGCGGTCGCAGCCGGAGTGGCGGGAGCCGGGCGAGGAGGCGTACCGCGGGGAGGAGCTGTTGCCCGGCGGCACCCCGGTGGATCCGGCGGTGATCGGCCTGGCTGCGCCGCTACGGCTGCCAGGTGCGCGGCGGCGACGTGGTCGGCCCGGTCGCCGACACGCTGCCCGCGCACGTGGCGGCGCTGCGCGGCGCGCTGGCCAACGCCGATCTGGTGTGCACCACCGGCGGCACCATGCACGGCCCGGTCGACCATCTGCACCCGACGCTGGAGGCGCTCGGCGCCGACTACGTCGTCAACACCGTGGCGGTGCGTCCGGGGTTCCCGATGCTGCTCGCCCGGTTGGTCGACGGCGACGGCCGGGTGCGCTTCGTGGCCGGCCTGCCGGGCAACCCGCAGTCCGCGGTGGTGGCTCTCGTCTCGCTCGTCGCACCCCTGCTCGCCGGGCTCACCGGCCGGCCGATGCCGGTGCTTCCGCAGGTCACGCTGGCCGAGCCGGTGCCCGGCCGGGGTGACCACACCCACCTGGCGCTGGCCCGCTGGGACCGCGTCGCCGGCACCGCCCACCCGGTGCGGCACGTCGGCTCGGCGATGCTGCGAGGGCTGGCGGGCTCGGACGGCTTCGTGGTGATCCGGCCCGGCACCAGCGGGGCAACCGGCGACCGGGTGCCCCTCGTCCCGCTGCCGCTGACTCCCGGGGAGCGGTCGTGATCGATCCGGTGGGCATGGTGCTCGGAGCGGTCACCGACCAGCCGCTCGACCTGGCCGCGCACGAGGCGGCGGTCGCCGACCGCCGGGCCGGCGCGGTGGTGTCCTTCCAGGGTGTGGTCCGCGACCACGACCACGGGCGCGCGGTCACCCGCTTGGAGTACGAGGGTCACCCGAGCGCCGAAGCGGTGCTGCGGGAGGTGGCGGCCGACATCGCCGCCGACCCGGCGGTGTTCGCGGTGGCCGTCTCGCACCGCGTCGGGCCCCTGGAGATCGGCGACGTCGCGCTGGTGGCGGCGGTCAGCACGGCGCACCGGGCGGCGGCGTTCGCGGCCTGTGCCCGCCTGGTCGACGAGGTCAAGGCGCGGCTGCCGATCTGGAAGCGGCAGGTCTTCGACGACGGCACCGAGGAGTGGGTGAACTGCCCCTGAGCGGGGCGGTTCAGCGCCGGGCGGCGAGCGGGGCGGTACGGGCCAGCCGGTCGGCATAGAACGCCGGCTCGGCGCCGGGGCGCCAGGGCAGCGCCGCGACCAGCACGATCAGGGCGATCGCCAGGGAGTTCTCCATCAGCGCGCCGAACAGGCCGTCCTGGTAGTGGGACACCTCGGGGAGCTGGTGCTCGTACGGCCAGATCGGCGAGATCAGGAAGAGCAGATAGAGCCCGAGCGCGCCGACGCCGTGCCGGAGCCCGGTCAGCGTCGGGTACCAGATCGGCGGGCGCAGCGTGGGCACGCCGTTGGCCGAGGACATGCCGCCGACGCGTGACGGGAGGCGGCGGCTGGCGTCGCGACGGCGTATCGCGGCGTCGGCCAGCACGATGATCGCCGGGATGACCCAGACCAGGTGGTGCGACCAGGAGATCGGGCTGATCACGTTGGCGGTGAGCCCGACCAGCGTGAACGCGGTCAGTTCGTCGCCGTCGGCCCGTGCGCTGAGCGCTCGGGACAGGCCCAGCGCCAGCACCAGCACGGAGAAGGCCAGCCAGAGCAGCCCTGGCGTCTCGATCGAGTCGTAGAGGCGTGCGAGCAGGCCGGCGAGGGACTGGTTGGCCGTCATGTCGGCGGCGCCGACCCGTTCGGTCTGCCACAGCACGCTCGTGAAGTAGGCGCGGGACTCCGCGCCGAGCACGCCGAACGTCCCGAGGGTCACGCCGATCGCGGTGCCGGTCGCGATGAGCGCGGCCCGCCACTGCCGGGTGAGCACCAGGTAGAGCACGAACAGCGCCGGGGTGAGCTTCACGGCGGTGGCCAGTCCGATGCCGACCCCGGCCCAGGCGCCGCCGTAGACGAACCGGGCCAGTGGCGAGTCGGCGGTCTCGTGGTGGGTGCCCCGCCTGGCCCGCCAGCGGAGCCCCACCAGATCCGCCATGATCAGCGCGAAGAGCAGCAGGTTGACCTGGCCGTAGCCGAGCGTCTCCCGGGACGGCTCGATGGCCAGGGCGACCGGGGTGGCGACGGCGACGGTGAACCAGAGCGGCCAGCCGAGCCGGTCCACGATGGGGCGCAGCAGGGCGGCCAGCACCACGGCGAGCGCGCCGATGCTGGCCAGCGCGTTGACGAACCCGGCCCCGTCGACCGGCAGCCAGGACATCGGCAGCATGACCAGGGCGGCGAAGGGCGGGTAGGTGAAGCCGAGGGTGGTCGAGGGAGCGACGAAGTCGTACAGCTCGTTGCCGCCCGCCCACCACAGCACCGCGCCGTGGTAGATCTTCATGTCGAAGAAGTTGTAGGGGCGGCCGAACGCGCCGACGGCGAGCCAGGCGGCGTACGACACGGCGGCCACCACACCGATGCGGACGACGATCCGCCGGTCGACACCGCGCGGGACACGGGTGATCGGTGCGAGGCGGTCCGTCCGTCTACCGACTGTCGTCGGCATGGCGTGGCCACCCCCGTACCAAGGTCGTCGTGCCCGTCCAGGTCCAGAACGGAGCCTAGAACGGTGCCTCACGTTGCAGCCTCCCGCGTTACACGACCGTGTCCGATCCCACACGTCTTCGCGACATTTCCACCGCGTTAACGGGTGTCGGACGGTTCAGGTGATTGGTGGCGTTGCGGGGGGTGGTGGCGGTACGGGTGCAGGTCAGCCGGGCATTCGACGGGCGGTCGCCGCGGAGCGTACGGCGATCTTCGCCTCCCGGCGGGCGGTGCGGACCGCGCGCGTGACCGACCGGCGCGAGTGGTCGATCCGGTGGCCGGCACGCCAGCGCAGCCCCGGCTTGCCCTCGGTGTCCGCGGCGGCGAGGAGGAGACCGCCGAACAGGCCGAGGTTCTTCAGGAAGTGGATCTGGTTGTTGTTGCGCGCGGCGGGGTCGTCGTTGCTCCAGAAGGGATGACCGGCGGCGGTGGTCGGCACCAGGGTGGCCGCGAGGACCAGTGCGGCCGGGCGACTGAACCGGCCGGTGGCCAGCATCAGGCCGCCGACGAGCTGGGTGGCGGCGTTGGCCCGGATGAGCGACGTGGTGTCGGTGGGGATGCGCGGGTGCAGGTTCTGGATCAGCGGGGCGATTTTGTCGGTGACCGGTTCGGAGGCGGGGACCAGGCGTTCCGGGTTGCGCAGGTTGCGGGCGCCGCTGACCACGAAGATGCCGCTCAACATGACTCGGGCGAGGGAGCGCACGGGCTTCATGGCTCAGTCATACCCCGTTGCGGGCGTCGTCACCCCCGCAACACACGAAAGGTATCGGCCGACGTGGACGTCCGGGCCACGCCGATTTCAGCGACAGTCGCGGATGGACCGGCCGTGTTCGGTAAGGTCGCGCGGGTGACGACGCTGCGACTGCGCCCGGAGGACCCGGCGGACGAGGCGCCGGTGGCCCGGGTGCTGGCCGCCGCCTTCGCCCGGCCTGATGTGGCCACCCCGCCCGAGGTGGGTCTGGTCGAGGAGTTGCGGCACGGCCCGGCGTGGATTCCGGAGCTGGCCGTGGTCGCCGAGTACGGCGGCGAGGTGGTGGGCTTCGCGCTGCTCACCCGCGTGGGCGTCCGCACCGACGGCGGCACCTGGCCGGCGTTGGCGCTCGGACCGGTGGCGGTGGCCCCGCACCGGCAACGCGTGGGGCACGGCACGGCGGTGGTGCAGGCGGCGCTGGACGCGGCCACCGAGCTGGGCGAGCGGCTGGTGGTGGTGCTGGGCGACCCGGCGTACTACCGGCGGTTCGGGTTCGGCCCGGCGGACCGGTTGGGCCTGACCAGCCCGTGGTCCGGGCTGGGGGAGCCGTGGCAGGCGCTGGTGCTGCCGCCGTCCACCGGCGAGGAGCCGCCGCCCCCGGCCGGCGAGGTGGTCTTCCCGCCGCCCTGGTCGCGGGTGTGAGCCTCGCGCAGCCGGTCCGGGATGCGCGGGCGGGTGTCGCTCAGGCGGGCTGGGTGCGCAGGTAGCGGCCGAAGTGCGGGACGGTGAACGCGACGGTGCCCCGTTCGCCGGAGTAGATCAGGCCCTTCTTGATCAGCGCGTCCCGGGCCGGGGAGAGGCTGGCCGGCTTGCGGCCGAGCGCCCGGGCGATCTCGGCCGTGGGCACCGCGGCGTCCATGTCGTCCCGACCGCCCTCCTCGCCGTCCACCAGCGCCAGCGTGGCCATCGCCCGCATGTACTCGCGCTCGGCCGGGGTGGCCCGTTCGAATCGGGAGCCGAAGAACCCCACGGCCAACTCGGCCTCCGCCTCGGGCGCGGCGACCCGCACGTCCGCGGCGGTGATCGGTGAGCGCGGCGCGTGGTCCCAGGTGGCCTTGCCGTACGCCTGGACGAAGTAGGGATAGCCGCCGGACTTCTCGTAGAGCAGGTCGAGCGCCTTCTGCTCGTACTCGACCTCCTCCCGCTCGGCCGGCGCGCAGAGCGCCTGGTCGGCGGCGATCCGGTCGAGCCGGTCGATGCGCTGGTAGCGGTAGAGCCGCTCGGAGTAGGACTTGGCGGCGCTGAGCACGGCGGGCAGGTGCGGCAGCCCGGCGCCCACCACGATCAGCGGCGCGCCGAGCTGGGACAGCTCGTGGCAGGCGGCGCAGAGCGCGGAGACGTCCTCGGCGCCGACGTCCTGCATCTCGTCGATGAAGATCGCGATGCCGGTGCCGACGTCGGTGGCGACCGCCGCCGCGTCGCTGAGCAGCTCCACCAGGTCGATCTCGATGTCACCGGAGTCGGCCCGGCCGCTGCTGGCCGGCACGTCGATGCCGGGCTGCCAGCGGTCGCGCAGCTTCGGCGCCGCGCCGCCGCGCCCGCTCGGCGGCGTGGATCGCTGCGCGAACGCCTTGAGTACGCCCAGGAAGGCGTCGATCCGGTCGGGTGCCCGGTGCCGGGGGGCCAGCTCGCGGACCGCCATGTGCAGGGCGGCGGCGATCGGCCGGCGCAGCGACTGGTCCGGCCGGGCCTCGATCTTGCCGGTGCCCCAGAGGTGGTTGATCGCCTCCGAGCGCAGCGTGTTGAGCAGGACCGTCTTGCCCACGCCGCGCAGCCCGGTGAGCATCAGGCTCCGTTCCGGACGGCCGCGGGCGATGCGCTCCAGCACCACGTCGAAGACGTCGAGTTCCCGCCCCCGCCCGGCGAGTTCGGGCGGGCGCTGGCCGGCGCCCGGCGCGTACGGGTTGCGGACCGGATCCACGAATCGCACAGTATCGGCTCGTCTAGCGGCCAGGCTAGACGTGCGTAGAGGTGGCTACCGCGTGTCGGCCTCGACACAAAACTAGGGCTGTCTAGCATCCACGCTAGACAGCCCTAGTTTCACCTACCGGTGCCGGCTCACCGCCGCTTCAGGCAGAGCACGAAGTCGAGCGTGTCCAGCTCGCTGTCGAAGAAGTACCAGTCGGTGTAGCCGGCAACCTTGCCGCACTTGGCCTCGGCGTCCTTCTTGCCGCTGGTCGCGCCGTCGATCCGGCGCAGCACCTGGTAGGTCTTCGGCGCACAGTCGGCGATCACCAGCTTGGGCTGGCCGCCCCCGCCCTCGTTGGCCACGCACTGGCCCGCCTTGACGAACCGCGGGTCGGTCGAGGAGGCCGGGGCCGGCGCGGTGGGCGTCGCCTCCGCCGGGTCGCTCGGCGCCGCCGCCGTCGGATCCGCGGCCGGCGCGGTGGCCGTCGTCGTTCCGGCCGTCGGGCTCTTCTCGTCCCGGCCGAGCAGCCAGTACGCCCCGGCGCCGCCCAGCAGCAGCACCGCCAGCACGATCACCACCACCAGCAGCGGACCCTTGCCGCGCTTCGGCGGCGTCGGCTCGGCGTAGGCCGGCTGCCCGCCGGCGTAGGGCGGCTCCCCACCGGCGTACGGCGGCTGCCCGCCGTAGCCGGGGTCGGCGGCGTAGGGCGGCTGGCCGCCGTAGCCGGGGTCGGCGGGGTAACCCTGGTACTGCGGGGGACCGGGCGCCCACCCCGGGGCGGCCGGCTCGTACTGCTGGGTGGGCGGCCCGTACTGCTGGGGCGGCACGCCGTACCGCTCCGTCGGAGCGCCGTACTGCTGCGGTGGCCCGTACTGCGGACCGCCGGGCGCGGGGCCGTAGTGCGGGTCGGCCGGCTGCGGGGCGTACCCCTCGTCGGGCCGCCGTTCCCCCCACGGCTCGGGTGAGCCGCCGCCCGGTGGTCCGAAGTTCGACATGAACGCCTCCTGCGTACGCCAGTGCTGAGAGGCCGGCCACCAACACGGGACGCCGACGCCGTGGTCACCGTAGCGTGGTCAACCGATGAGCTCACGCCCCGAGAGTGCGACGACAGTCGCCGGCAGCCCCGCGCAGCCGGCCCGTCCCGCCCTGATCTGGACCGCCCTCGCCCTGGTCTACCTGCTCTGGGGCTCCACCTACCTGGGCATCCGCGTGGCGGTCGAGTCCCTGCCGCCGCTCACCTCGGCCGCGATGCGGTTCGCCGCGGCCGCCGTGGTGCTCGCCCTGGTGCTGCGCCTGCGCCGCGGGCCGGGCGCGCTGCGCGTGCCGG
>NZ_CADEAU010000102.1 GCF_902825405.1 Micromonospora maritima
GTGCAGCGCCACCCGGGGGCGCGTGGGCGCGCCGAGCACCTCGGCGGCCTCGGCCCGGTCGGCGCCGGTCACCGCAAGCGCCGGGGTGATCGTGGTGGCCGGCGCCCCGACCAGGGCGGCCACCTCCAGATAGCGGATCACCTCGTGCTGGTAGTAGACGTAGCGCAGCCAGCGGTCCAGCGGTGGCGCGCCGTCCGCCCGCAGCCCGGCGGTCACCCGGGCGCCGAGCCCGGCGACGAACGGGTTCGAGTTGGCTCCGCCGCCGTGCACCTGCAGCGCCAGGTCGAACCGTTCGGCCCGGGCGGCGGCGAGGAACTCCGCCGTCTCCGCCGGTGTCTCGTCCGGGCCGGGGTCACGGAGGCCGGGCGCCGGCGGCACCACCAGCACCCGGTCCACCGGGCCGGGCCGGTCGCGCCAGAGCGCCGCGTGCCACGGCGCGCCGAGCAGCACGATCTCCGCCGACGGGTACGCGGCCCGCAGCGCGTCCAGCGCCGGCAGCACGAAGATGAAGTCGCCGAGCGCGTTGGCGCGCAGCACGGCGATCCGCTCGACGTCCGGCACCCGCTCGCCGACCGGGCCGAGGACCGACGGCTCCGGGTCGCGGTGCGGCGACAGACGCGCCGAGCTGGAGCCGTCGGACGACGGTTCCGGGTCGCGGTGCGGCGACGACGGGCTGGTCACGCGACCCCTACGGCCTGTCGATCTCGTCGACGGTGGTGTCCGGGTGGTGCAGTTCCCGGTCCGCGGCCGGGTCGGCCGGGCTCGACGTACGGCCGGAGGTCGCGCGCGGGCCGGTACGGCCGACGGTGATGGTGCGCGGCGCGGGCCGGGCCGCCCGGGGCAGGTGCACCCGCAGCAGGCCGTGGTCCATCACCGCGTCGATCCGCTCCGGGTCCACCCGCGACGGCAGGTCGACGCGGTACTCGAAGCCCCGGGTGGTGAACCCGCCGGGGATGCCCTGGTCGGCGTTGACCTCGGCCTCCGACCGGGCGCGGACGCACAGCTCGCGGTCGTCCAGCTCGACGGCCACCTCCTCGGGCGCCACGCCGGGCAGCCGGACGACCACCTCCCAGCCGTCGGCGACCTCGGCCATCTCCACGTCCGGGGTGCCGGAGCGGCCGCCGACCAGCCGGCTCAACTCGGAGCGCAGCGACTGCAACTCGCCCATCGGGTCCCAACCCTGCTGGCGTCCCCGCCAGCCCCGCTGTTCCGTCATCGCACGTCTCCGATCCGCTGGGTGGCCGAGGAGGGTCGCAGCGAGCTGGACGCGTTGAGGTCGTGCTCCGGGTCGACGCCGACGCCGAGCCGGTCGACCAGTTCCCCGCCGAGCCACGCGCTGATACCGAGGATCGCCACCGCGACCACCTCGATCGCGAACAGCGCACCGCCGGCCGCCCGGGAGTCCGCGTTGAGCCGGACCGCCCAGACGGCGGCGAAGAGCAGGATCACCGCCACGTTGGCGGCGGCGTGGGTGAGCCCGACCCGCTTGGCGCGGGTGCCGGTGGGCAGGGCGAGCAGGTCGAAGGCGCCGGCCGCCGCGGCCAGCAGGCCGCCGATCAGCCCGACGGTGATGTTCCAGTACGCGACCTCGCCGAGGAAGTCCGGCCCGCCCACGACGTCGATCAGGTCGAAGATCACCGCGGTCACCAGGAGGCCGACCGGGAACATCACGAGCATCGGGTGCACGGGATGGCCGAGCACCTTGAGTCGGCTCTCCATCGCGGTCTCCATCCGTCGCGTCCGGACACGCGCTGCGATCCGGTCCCTACCCGCCGGATGCGGGGGCAAACCCGGCGCTCGACGCGTTCTCCTAGGCTGACCCTGACGGATCCCGGCCCGTCGCGGGCCGGAACCGTCGTCAAGGTCAACGGACGGGGGAGGAAGACGTGACGACACGGGAGATCACCAGTGCCGAGGAACTGCGCGACCTGTTGGGCGCACCGACGGGCCGGGCGGTGACGAAGGAGCGCCGTACGCTGCACCCCCGCGACCGGGAGTGGCTGGCCGCCTCGCCGTTCTGCCTGATCGCCACCGCCGGCGCGGACGGCAGCTGCGACGTCTCACCGAAGGGTGACCCGCCCGGCTTCGCGCTGGTGCTCGACGACACCACAGTCGCCATTCCGGAGCGACCGGGCAACCGGCGCGCCGACGGCTACCGCAACATCCTGGCCAACCCGCACGTCGGGCTGATCTTCCTGATCCCCGGTCGCACCGACACGCTGCGGATCAACGGCCGGGCCCGGCTGGTCGCCGACGCGCCCTGGTTCGCCGACATGGAGGTCAAGGGCCACCGGCCGGTGCTCGCCGTCGAGGTGGCGATCGAGCAGATCTTCTACCACTGCGCGAAGGCGTTCCTCCGCTCCGCGCTGTGGCGGCCGGAGACCTGGCAGCCGGACGCGCTCCCGTCCCGGCCCCGGCTGGTCAAGGAGGTCGAGGCGGTGACGGAGAGCCTGGCCGACCTGGAACGGCACTACGGCCCGGACTACGCCCGCAAGCTCTACGCCTGAGTCACTTCTTCGGCGCGAAGACCACCGGCACCCCGACGTCGGACAGGGCCCGGGCGAGGTGCGGCGCGGTGGTCTTCACGTACGCCGCGCCGATGTGCGAGCCACCCCGGTAGATCAGCACGTTGCCGAAGACCACCGGGCACTTGTCGGTCGGGCAGATCGCGTCGAACAGGTCGATCATCTTGACCTTGGGGGCCCCGGCCACCGCCTGCCGCTGCATCCGGTAGGCCGGGTCCTGGTCGTGGCGCTTGCGGTCGAACGCGCAGGCGGACAGGCGCTTGCGGTTCTTGTCGGCGCACGGCACCGCCGCGCCCGGGCCGGGGTTGTTGGCCAGGACGATCACCTTGGAGCCGACCGCGTCCAGCGCCTTCCACGAGGACCGGACACCCGCGACCATCGCCTCCACCGACGCCTCCTTGCCGGACGCGTCGAAGGCCCGGGACGCGCCCTGCGAGGTCACCACGTAGTCGGGGCGCAGGTCGACCAGCTTGCGCAGCAGCGACCGGTTCCACTCGATGCAGTCCGTGTACGGCTTGCTGGGGTCGTCGGCCCTGATCGCGGGCGCGCTGGTGAACGGGCACGACGCCTTGGCGGCGATCACGATCTTCCAGTCGTTCTGCGCGGCGAGGACCTGGAACGCCGGCAGCCACTGGTCCATCTTGGAATCGCCCACCAGGGCGACCGTGGTGGCGCCGTTCGGGTTGCCGTAGGTGCAGGACAGCACCTCGGCCCCGTCGACCTGCTGGAAGCACTTGTCCCGGTTGGTGTCGGGCACGTCCATGAAGCCCTGCCGGATCTGGAGCGGATCCGGCGTGATCACGTCGAACCGCTCCGGTACCGGGCCGATCGGGGCGGTGCCGGGCGCGGTGGACAGCAACGCGGCGCCCGGCGCGTAGGCGGTCCGGTTCGTCGTGGCGGCGGCCGCCCACGCGCCGGTCAGCAGCAGGGCCAGGCCGGCGCAGATGCCGGCCAGGGTGAAGTTGCCGCCGAGGCTCAGCGCCAGGCGCGGCGAGGTGGAGATCTTCCGGGAGTAGCGGAGCGGGTTCTCCACCAGCCGGAAGGTGAGCCAGGCGGGCACCACCGAGGCGAGCGCCACCAGCAGGCCCCGCTTCAACGACAGGTCCCCCCAGTACGCCTCCGCCACCACCAGCATCGGCCAGTGCCACAGGTAGAGCGAGTAGGACAGGTCACCGATCCACCGGAACGGCAGCGTGCCCAGCACCACGACCGGTCCCCGCGAGCCCGCCGCCGCGCCGGCCGCGATCACCGCCGCCGCGCCGAGCGTGGGCAGCGCGGCCGCGTAGCCGGGCCACTCCGTCTTCGCGCTGACCAGCAGCGCCGCCGCCACGATCGCGGCGAGACCGAGCCAGCCCAGGACGACCGCCACCGTACGGGGCATCCGCGCCGCCCGGACCGCGAGCAGCGCGACGGCCGCGCCGATGGCGAGTTCCCACAGGCGGGTGGTGGAGACGAAGAACGCGCGCGCCGGGGAGTTCGCCGTCTCGACGATCGACCAGACGAACGACGGCACCGCCAGTACCGCGAGACCGATCCAGAGGACCGGGCGGACGTTGCCGCGCCGCAGCTTCCGCGCCGCGACGATCGCCAGCACGATCAACAGCGGCCAGAGCAGGTAGAACTGCTCCTCCACGGCGAGCGACCAGAAGTGCTGCACCGGTGAGGTGACGGCGTTGTCGGCCGCCAGGTAGTCGACCGCCCGGTCGGCGAACCGCCAGTTCACCACGTAGATCGCGGCGGCGGCGATGTCACCGCCGATGACCTGCCAGTCGCCCCGGGGCACGAACAGCCGGACCGCCACCGCGGTGGCCGCCAGCACCACCGTCGCGGCGGGCAGGATCCGCTTCGCCCGGCGCGCGTAGAAGCCGAGCAGGGAGACCCGGCCGGTGCGTTCGATCTCGGTGACGAGCTGCCCGGTGATCAGGAAGCCGGAGATCACGAAGAAGACGTCGACGCCGACGAAGCCGCCCGGGAGCGACGACAGCCCGGCGTGGTAGAGCAGGACCAGCCCGACGGCCACCGCGCGGAGCCCGGCGACGTCCGCCCGGAACCGGCTGGGCGTCGCCTCGCGTCGCGGCTCGGGGCCGGTCGGTGCGCCCGCCCCGGGTGCCGGGACACCCGGCCCGTCGATGGGGAAACTTTCCCGGGCGGCTTTCGTCAACTCCGGGGAAGTCATCGCGATCCTCGCACTCTGGGGGCCCTGGCCAGGGAACGATAGCGGCTCGCCAGGTGCGTGGGCAATCGTGGCCGACGTCGTGCCGGACGATCGCCGATCGCCCGGTTAGGCCGGATCTGCGGGGGTACCGATTCCGATGCAGACGACGGAACGACAAGGAGTGGTCATGACCAGGAAGGTCGAGAGGTCCATCGACGTCGACGTGCCGGTCACCACCGCGTACAACCAGTGGACCCAGTTCGAGGAGTTCCCGCGGTTCATGGGGGGCGTGCGCGAGGTGCGCCAGTTGGACGACCGGCGGACGCACTGGGTCGCCGAGATCGCGGGCGTCCAGCGCGAATGGGACGCGACGATCGTCGAGCAGGTGCCGGACCGCACGGTGGCCTGGGCGGCCACCGACGGCACCACCAACGCGGGCACGGTCCGCTTCGCGCCGCTCGACACCGGCCGCACCCAGGTCCACCTCCTGCTGGAGTACGAGCCGGAGGGGCTGGTCGAGCAGGCCGGCGAGAAGCTGCACCTGGTGGACCGGCAGGCCGAGTCCGACCTGGCGCGGTTCAAGGAGTACATCGAGGGCCGGCAGGTGGAGTCCGGCGGGTGGCGCGGCACGATCGCGCCGGGCGGCATCCCCGACCCCTCCGAGGAGGCCGACCTGCCCGACCCGGCGGCACGGCACCGGGCGGACACCGACGAGGAACCGCCGCCGGAGACCGGGCCGGAGGACGTGACGGCGTTGATCCCGACCCCGCGGGACGCCGACGGTCCGCGATAGACCTTTCTTCCTCCCTGCCGGAGTGGGCCCGGTGGGCCGGCCGCGTGGCCGTGCCCACCGGGCCCGCTTCGTTCCGCGTATCACGCTTGCCGCCCCCCGCGGCGGGCGGCGAGACTCCGGGGCGTGGATCTCGACCGGATCGTCGCCGCCCTGGACAGCCTGTTCGCCCTCGACACGGCGCCGCCGGACGTCGCGATGTCCCGCCACCTGCCCCGCGTCCACGACGAGGTCGGCACCGACTGGCGGAGCTTCGTCGAGCCCCGCTTCGCCGAGCGCTTCAACGGGCTGATGCGGCGCGGACGGCCCGACGTCGCAGCCGTGTACGGCGCCTGCTTCCCGTCGGCCGAGGTGCTCGACGCCTGGCTGGCCGTGGCCCAGCCGGGTGACCTGCTGGTCACCCACCACCCCGTCGACGTCCGCAACGGCTCCCCGGAGGACGACACCTGGGCGGAGGGCTTCGTACCGATCGACCCGGCGCGGCTGCGGGCCGTCGCCGAACGCGGCCTCTCCATGTACTCCTGTCATGCGCCGATGGACGTCTCGCTGCGGGTCGGGACGGCCGCCGCCGTGGTGGAGGCGCTGGACGGCACCGTCGTCGACCGGTTCTGGCCGTACGGCGACGGCCACGCCGGACTGGTGGCCGACGTCCCGCCGGTCAGCTCCGCCGCGCTCGTGCGGCGGGCGCGGGAGCTGTTCGGCGTGACCACCGTCGAGGTCGAGGGCGCCGACCGGGACGTCGTGAGCCGGGTGGCGGTGGTCGGCGGCATCGGCGACCACGTCGAGCAGATGGCGCTCGCCGAGCGACTCGGCGCGCAGGCGTACCTCACCGGCGAGCTGCACGTCCGGATCGAGGGCGAGTACGGGCGGAGCAAGTTCGCCGCCGTGCGGGCCTTCGCCGCCACCACCGGCATGACCCTGATCGGGGTCTCCCACGCGGCCAGCGAGCACCTGGTCGTCGAGACCCAGTTGCGTCGCTGGTTCGCCGACGAGCTCGGGCTCACGCTGCATCCGATCCGGGAACCGCGCTGGTGGCGGTGACCGGTCAGCGGCGGCCGGCGAGCACCGCCTCCGCGTACTCCCAGAGCCGGTCGGCGGCGGCCGGGTCGACGGCGTGGGCGGCCACCCCGCCGGTCGCCTCCGGACCGCCGGCGACCACGTCGGCCTCCTGGTTGTCGTCGAAGTAGCGACCGGTGACGCCTTCGACCAGCGGCGACGCGGCGAGCAGCACGGACGTCGCCGCCCCCTGGGCGGCCGTCTTGTAGTAGGGCTGCTCGATGCGGTTGCCCGCCTCGTCCATCGCCCCGAAGGCGCGCAGCGTCTGGTCGTCCATGTGGCGCTGGAGGTTCGTGGTGATGAAGCCCGGGTTCAACGCGTTGGCGGTGATCCCGTCGCCGCCCCACCGGCGGGCGATGCCCACCGCGAGCAGGACCTCGGCGGTCTTCGACCGGCCGTACGCGGCCCAGGTGTCGTACGGCTGCCGCTCGAACTGCGGGTCGGCGAAGTCGAACGCCTCCCGCAGGTGCGCCCCGGAGCTGACCAGCACCACCCGGGCCGACCCGGCCGCCCGCAGGTGCGGGTGCAGGCCCCGGGCGAGGGCGAAGTGGCCCAGGTAGTTGGTGGCCAACTGGAGTTCCCACCCCTCGGCGGTGAGCTGCCGGGCGGGGATCGCCATCACCCCCGCGTTGGCGACCAACGCGTGCAGGGGGCCGTCCCAGCCGGCGAGGAACGCGTCCACCGAGCTCAGGTCCGCCAGGTCGAGCGCGGCGGCGTGGACGCGGCCGGCGAACTCCGCCACCAGCGGCTCCGCCCGGGCCGGGTCACGGGTGGCGACCGTGACCTCCGCGCCGGCGCCGGCAAGCGCCCGGACCGTCTCGGTGCCGATACCGGAGGCTCCGCCCGTCACGATCATCCGGCGGCCGGTGAGGTCGACGCCGTCGAGGATCTCGGCCGCCGTGGTGCGGGCCGTGAACGGGGTGCTCAGTCGGATGGTCTCTGTCATGACCTCCACGCTAGGAGCGGGGCCACTGGACTGTCCGTACTCTGGAATCCGCCACTCTTTAGCGAGCGTCCAGGGAGGGAGGTCGCGTGGATCCGCTGGACGACGTGCTCGCGCTGCTCGGCACGACGAGCCGGGTCTCGGCCGCCCTGACCGCCGGCGGGCGCTGGGCGGTGCGCTTCGACCCGCCGGCCGGGGTCAAGTTCAACGCCGTACGGCGCGGACGCTGCCTGCTGCGGACGGACACCGCGCCCGAGCCGGTGCCGCTCGACACGGGCGACTGCTTCCTGCTCACCCGGCCGGTCGGCTACACCCTGGCCAGCGACCCCGACGTGCCGGCCGAACCGGCCGGGCCGATCTTCCGAGCGGCGGCCGGCGGGCCGGCCCGGGTCGGCGCGGGCGACGAGGTCCTGCTGGTCGGTGGCGCGTTCTCCTTCACCGACCGCTCCCGTGACCTGCTGCTGGACAGCCTTCCACAGGTCATCCACGTGCCCGCGACGACGCCGGAGGCGGAAACCGTCAGGTGGGCGGTCGGGGAGATCGACGCCGAACTCCGCCAGGGTCGCCCCGGCGGCCGGCTGGTCGCCGACCACCTCGCGCTGGTCATGCTGATCCGGATCCTGCGCCTGCACCTCGACCGGGGAACCCCGTCCGGCTGGCTGGCCGGCCTGACCGATCCCGTGGTGGCACCGGCCCTGCGGGCGATGCACGCCCACCCGGAACGGCCGTGGACGGTGGCGGCGGTGGCCCGCTCCGCCGCGGTGTCCCGCTCGACCCTGGCCGCCCGGTTCAAGCGGGTGGTCGGGTGCGGCCCGCTGGAATACCTCACCGGGTGGCGGATCGAGCTGGCCGCCGACCGGCTCCGCCGCTCCGAGGACACCGTGGCCACCGTCGCCCGCGCGGTCGGGTACGGCTCGGAGAGCGCGCTGAGCGTGGCGTTCAAGCGGGTCACCGGGCTCTCCCCGCGGGCGTACCGGAACCGGACAGCCTGACGCCCGCCGAGGTCCGCTCTACCTGGTCTGCTCCAGGGCAGCCCGGGCCGCGTCGACGAAGGAGTCCCGGCGCCTCGCCCGCTCCTCGATCGCGGTCCGCCGCTGGCGCCCGTGGACGTCGGCCGGCGGATCGCCGGCCGACTCCGGGGCGGCCCCGCCGACCATTCGCCGCAGCTCACGGGACTCGTCGTTGATGCTCGCAGTGACCAGTTCCGCCTCCCGGGCGACCTCCTGCGGCCCTTCGAGCAGGACGATGTTGTACGCCTCGTCGAGACCGCGCAGCGCCTGGTACGTCTCCCCGTGGCCCGCCGCACTCTCCTGCCGCCAGTTCCGGTCGAGGCTCCGGTACGCCTGGTCGCATGCGCCGAGGAACCCGACGTACGCGTCCCGGCGACGCTGCGCCCTCGCCGTCGCCCGCTGCTCGGCCCGCTCCTCCCGAGCCCCCGTGAGATGGCTCGTGACCTGGCGACGGGCGGCCCACGCACCGATCACCCCGGTCATGCCGGCCGCGGCCAGAGTGGACATCGAGGTGATCAGCGCTACGGCGACCGTGTCCTGCACGCCATCCATGATCGCCCATCGGGCGGGCACCGCGACGTCTGCCCCGTCGTAGCCTCCGACCCTCGACCGGCGCGGCGCTCAGCCCGATCGGGCGACCCAGTAGGTCTGCTTGTGGCCCCGGGCCTCCATCCGCGCCGCCGTCGAGTCCGCCTCCGCCCGGCTGGCGTGCCGGGAGACCTCGTACCGGTTGCCGTTGTCGTCCTGCCGCCACACCGTCCACCCCTCGTGCCGGTCCGCCGACGGCGGCGCGGGCGGGGGCCAGATCGGGACGAACGCGTCCTCCGGCCAGTCCGGCGGCACCTTCCGGCTGACCGTCATGAACACCGGGCCGTGCGGGGTGTCGACGCGCCAGTTCTCCCACTGGTCCAGGTCGTGCGACGCGAACCGGGCCAGCAACCGCACCAGTTCCCGGACCTCCGCGTCGGTCAGCGGCCCGCCCGGATCCACGCTCTCCATGCGGCCACGATCCCAGATCACGCCGACCTGCGTCGATACGGTCGATCCGGCTGCCGCTCGCCGCCGGCCCGACCCTCAACCGGGCAGAAGCCGCCTACACTGGCCGTGATCCGACCCGTCGGGAGTACGCAATGAGCCTCGACATCGCCGTGTGGGTGCCGAACGACGCCGCCTACGCCGGCCGGGTCGTCGTGGCGGATCCGCCGGGAACCAGTACGGCGGTGGGCGCCGAGAGCTTTCGCCATCAGCTGTGGGGTTCGGCAGCCGCCCGGCGGCTCGGCGCGACGTTCCTGCCGCAGTTGGCGGACGTCACCGTCGAGAATCGCGGGAATCTCCAGGTCTCACCGGCTCAGCTCGACGCCTTCGAGCAGGAGTGCGCGCTCCTGGCGGAGAACGTCGCTCACCTGTCCGCCGCGACCGGATACGACGCGGACCGGATCCTCCGATACCTGACCATCATGCGGCACGCCGTGACGCGCGCCAGGGCGGTCGGTGGCGGCGTCGTCATCTGGTAACCCTGTCCCGCACGAGGTTGCCGCTCCTGTCCTCCGGGTAGGTGTCGAACGTGGACGCGACGGGACAACGGAGGGGACAGACATGCCAGCTGGTCGGACCACCATGCAGGTCCGCGGGGTGCTCCTCCTCGTCGTCTCGGGTCTGCTGGCCGTCGGGTCGGCCCTGATGATCCTGAACGCCGACGGCAACGTCACCGCCTACGTCGTCTGCGGCGCGATCCTGCTGCTGGCGGTGTACGTCGTCATCAGCGCGCTCCTGCGCTGGAAGCAGGCGACGAACCCGCAGGGCCAACGGTGACCGCGCAGGCATGTCCGACCAGCGTCCGCGCCGCACGGGCCCCCCGGCCCGCGTCGCCCCTGTCAGCTTCGCCGGCGTGACTGCGCAGATCACCGCCGGGCAGTTCCACGAGGCCGACGGTGTCGAGGACTGGCGATCCCTCTACCACGTGGTCTCGGCCTGTTTCCGGACCGCTTCGCTGGCCGAGGGAACAGCGCTCGTCGATGCGATCGGTCAGCTCGCCGGCGAGGCCGAGCAGCAGTACCTGAGCATCGACCTACGCCCCGCCGGCGTCACCGTGTCCCTGTCCCGGCGCGACATCGGGCTGGCCCGCCGGATCTCGGCCGCCGCCAGGGCACTGGACATCCCCGCCGACCCGACCGCCGTGCAGCTCGTCAACGTCACCCTCGACGTACTCGTCGGCGCGAAGGTGCTGCCGTTCTGGCGCGCGCTGCTCGGCTACCGCCAGATCGGCGACGACTACCTGGCCGACCCGGCACGCCGCGGCCCCGGCATCGGGGTGCAGCAGATGGACGCGGCGCGTCCCCAGCGCAACCGCATGCACCTCGACGTCGCCGTCCCGCACGAGCAGGCCGAGGCCCGCGTCGCCGCCGCCCTGGCCGCGGGCGGCCACCTCGTCTCCGACGCGCACGCGCCGAGGTGGTGGATCCTCGCTGACGCCGAGGGCAACGAGGCATGCGTCGCCACCTGGCTCGGCCGCGAATAGCACCGTTCCGAACACCTGCCCGGCACGCTCGCCGGCGAGGTTGTCGACCTTGAAAAACGGCGAAGCCCAGGTCGATGACCTGGGCTTCTTCACCGAGCCGCCTGACGGAATCGAACCGTCGACCTACGCATTACGAGTGCGTCGCTCTAGCCGACTGAGCTAAGGCGGCAACGATCGTCAAGTGTACGGCACGCCCCGCCGGAAGCCGAACGGGATACCCCCACGCCAGAACCGGACATCGGGCACATCTGCCCGAGTACGGGAGAGACTTCCCGTCCGGACCGGACTACCCTGCGGCGGGTGACCGAGGATCACGAGCCACCCCGACCGTCCCCCGCGGCACACCCGGGCGAACGGGCCTCCCGCCGCCCGCTGAGCATGGACCCCCGGGAGCTGGGCTTCACCCCGCGCCCGCCCGTGCCCTGGCTCGCCCCACTGCTGTTGATCAGCACCGGCCTGCGGACGCTGCTCGCCATGCTGTTCGGGGCGTACCTGGACAAGCGTGAGCTGCAGAACGCCTTCGGCGACGACACGTTCCGGCAGGTCGGGCCGGACGGCGGGCTCTGGCTCGACTACGTGGCCGACCTGGGTGACGGTTTCGACGCCACCTACTCGGTCGCGTACCTGCTGGCGCAGCCGGAGCTGACGGTGGACGGGCACCGGCTGCCCCGCGCGCAGACGCTGGTGATGGGCGGCGACCAGGTCTACCCGTCGGCGGGCTACGAGGCGTACGAGGACCGGTGCAAGGGCCCCTACCAGGCCGCGATGCCGGTCGCCCCGCCGGAGCGGCCGACGCTCTTCGCGGTGCCGGGCAACCACGACTGGTACGACGGTCTCACCGCGTTCCTGCGGCTGTTCGTACGCTCCCGGGACCGGCACTTCGCCGGCTGGGGCACCGGCCAGTCCCGCTCGTACTTCGCTGTCGAACTGCCGGCGGACTGGTGGCTGCTCGGCCTCGACGACCAGTCCGGGTCGTACCTGGACGATCCGCAGCTGACCTACTTCGACCAGGTCGCCCGCAAGCTCACCCCCCGGTCCAAGGTGATCCTGGCGGTGCCGGCGCCGACGTGGGTCAAGGCCGCCGACCACCCCAACGCGTACGACTCGATCGACTACTTCATCCGTACCATCGTCGCGCCCACCGGGGCGCAGGTACGGGTGCTGGTCTCCGGCGACCTGCACCACTACGCCCGCTACGCCGGCCCGGAACGGCAGCTCATCACCTGCGGTGGCGGCGGTGCCTACCTCTACCCGACCCACCACCTGCCGGAGCGGTTGGAGGTGCCGCCGCGCGACACGCTCACCCGGCGCGCCAGCCGCACCCGCGAGTACGACCTGGCGGCCCGCTACCCGGACCGGGCCCGTTCCCGGCGGTACGGCTGGGGCATCTTCGGCCGGCTGCCGTTCCGGAACCCGGGCTTCACCACCCTGCTCGGCACGGTGCACACGCTGCTCATGCTGGCCATGGCCGGGGTGGTCGCCCAGCGGGCCGACTCCACCGCGCAGCGGCTGTTCAGCGTCCCGCTGGTGATCATGCTGCTGGTGACGTTGCTGGGCGCGGCGTTCTTCGCCAAGCCACCCAGCGCGGGCGGGAAGCGGCACGCCCGGCACTGGATCCTCGGCGTGACGCACGGGGTGGCCCAGGTGGCGCTGGCCGCCGGTGGCACCTGGCTCTGGCTGCACCTGCCGTTCTACGACTGGCCGTGGCCGTTGCCGGCGGTCGCCGCGGTCGTCCTGTACGGCCCGGCGAGCGGACTGGTCGCCAGCCAGGTCGTGGCGCTCTACCTGCTGGTGGCGGGCGCGTTCGGGGTGAACCTGAATGAGCTGTTCGCCGCCCAGGGCATCGAGGACTCGAAGGCGTTCCTCCGGTTCCGGATCGACCCGGACGGCAGCCTGACCATCTATCCGATCGCGCTGGACCGGGTGGCCCACACCTGGCAGCTCAACCCGGACGACTCCCCGACCGCACCCTGGCTGACCCCGAAGACTCCGCTGACCCCCCGCCTGGCCGAACCCCCCGTCACGCTCCGCTGACCGGGCGCCGTCCCGGAGGCGAGGGGGAGGTCAGGAGGGGGTGTCGTAGTGCTGGTCGTGGGCCTGGCGGGGAGCGCAGACGGAGGCGCGGCTGCACTGGCAGCGGGACCCGTCCGCGTCCAGCCGGACCGTCACCGCGTCCCGCGGGACGCTGTGGCCGACCACCTTGCCCTCACCCTCAGGGGTGGAGACGCGGCTGCCGATCGCCGGGGCGGACTCCTGGAACCGCTGGTAGAGCGGGTGCTCGTACTTCAGGCAGCACATCAGCCGCCCGCAGGCGCCGGAGATCCGCAGCGGGTTGAGCGGCAGGTCCTGGTCCTTCGCCATCCGGATCGTCACCGGCTCGAAGTCGGTGAGGAAGGTGGCGCAGCACAGGTCGCGCCCGCAGGAGCCGATGCCGCCCTGCACCCGCGCCGAGTCCCGGGCGGAGAGCTGCCGCAACTCGACCCGGCAGTGCAGCGTCGCGCCCAGGTCGCGCACCAGCGAGCGGAAGTCCACCCGGTGCGGCGCGGTGAAGTAGATCGTGGTGCGGTCGCTGCCGCTCTCCGGCGTGGCGAGGACGTGGTCGACGGCGACCACCTTCATCGGCAGGCCGTGCTCGCGGATCAGCCGCTTGGCGGCCACCTTCGCCTCGGCCTTGCGCCGGCGCAGCAGCTCGTCGCGGCGCATGTCGTCGTCGCCGGCGAGCCCGGCCAGCCTGGGGAAGCCCTCGGTGTCCTCGCTGACCCACTGCGCGGCCCAGACGCACTCGGCCACCTCGGGCCCCTCGTCGGTGGGCACCAGCACCCGGTCGCCCACCTGCGGACGCAGCTCGCCCGGGTCCAGGTAGTAGAGGCGCCCGTACCGGTTGAAGCTGACCGCGCAGAGCATGCCCATGCGCCCCACCCTACGCGGAGGTACGCCGACCGGTCGCCGTCCGGTCACCCGGCGCAGCGATCCATCCCGATCGACCCGACCGAAGCGCCTCCCGCGCCTCGCCCGGACGGTTGAATCCTGGGCCGGGCGCGGGACAAACGCCTGTCGACCGCGTTGAGTGAAGGCATACCTGCGGGGGGTGCAGGGGAAGGCCACGGCGTCGCCGCCGGTGCCCGGCCACGGCCGGATCGGCGCGCGACGCCGTGGACCGTCAGTGGCCGATCCGGGTGGTGCCGCCGTAGCGCGGCGCGGCGGCGGCCCGGTCCCGCCAGGTCGTCTCGGCCAGGCTCGGCCCCCACTG
>NZ_CADEAU010000103.1 GCF_902825405.1 Micromonospora maritima
AGTCCGCCGCGCCCGGCCGCAGGGCCAGGCCGAGGCCGTCGTCGGCGGGCGCCGCGGCGGCACCCACCGCCCCGGCCACCAGGGCGGTCACCAGTACGGGGAACGCTGTCGCGAGTCGCGCCGTCCACCTCATGGTGGGGACTGTAGGGGCGGGACGGGCCGATTCCCGTGCTCTGTCGGGGACCGGTCGCTGTGGGTCCGCGTCAGTCGGCGGCGTCGAGCAGGGACTGCACGGCGGCGTGGACGCGGGCGGCACAGCGCCGCACGTACGCCTCGTCGGCGGCGGCGTCGGCGCCGTGGCGGTCGAAGTGGACCGGTGGCCCGACGACGATGGTGATGCGGGCCGGAAGCGGCAGGTAGGGCACGGCCGGAAGGAAGGTCAGGCCCCACGGCAGGCTGAGCAGGAGGGGCCAGCGGACCAGTCGCAGCCACCGCCGCGTGCCCAGCAGCCGGGCCACGGCGGCGCCGTCGTACAGGACGATCGCCGTGTTGTGCGCCCCGGCCGCGGCGATCGGGACGACCGGCACCCCGCATGCCACAGCGAGCCGGGCGTGGCCGACGCGCCCCTCGAAGACCACCGTCCGCCGCTGGGTCCAGCGGCGGGCGCCGTCGGCGTCACCCCCGGGGTACACCAGCACCTTGTCGCCGCGCGCGAGCAGGGCCGCCGCGGTCGCCGGGTCCGCGGGAACGGCGCCCAGCGGCCGCAGCCAGCGCCCGAGCAGGGTCAGACCGAGATCATGGGTGAGCACCCAGGGCGTGTCGGCCAGCCCACGGCTCCGGTGGACGGCCGCGCCGAACAGGTAGGTGTCGCCGGTGTAGAAGCCGCCGTTGTGGTTGCCGACGAACAGCGCCGGGCCGGCGGGGATCCGGTCCAGGCCGACGACGCGCGCACGGTGGTAGGGCACCAGGAGGCGCCGCACCAGACGTGCCGCGCGGGCGATGGCCGCCGGGTCGCGGTGTGGCGTCACGAGGTGCGGGAGGCGGCACGCAGCGCGGTCAGCAACGGCCGGGTCAGCCGCCGGGTGGCGGGAGTCAGCAGCCGCCGCTGCAGGTGTTCACCGACGGCGTCGACGGCGGCCAGCGCATAGGTCGGGTAGGGGTGCACGGTGCGGTACAGCTCGGTCAGCCGGCCGCGGCGGGCGATCAGGGCGGCCAGCTCGCCGATCACCTCGCCGGCGGCCGGAGCCACGACGGTCGCGCCGACCAGCCGCCCCGCCGGGTCAGCGACCAGGGACGCCCACCCGTCCGTGCGCCCCGCGGCCACCGCCCGGTCCACCTCGGCCAGATCGAGGCGGGTGACCACCGCCCGCCCACCCCACCGGTTCCGGGCCTGGGAGGCGCGGAGGCCGACGCGGGCGACCTCGGGGTCGGTGAAGATCACGTACGGCATCGAGAGGTAGCGCACGCGGCGGGGCAGCAGGAACAGCGCGTTGAGTGTCGCCGTGGCGGCCTGGTGGGCGGCGACGTGGGTGAACGGCAGCACGCCCGTCACGTCGCCGGCGGCGTACACCCCGGGGGCCGACGCCCGCATCCGGGCGTCCACCCGGATCGCGCCCCGGTCGGTCAGCGCCACGCCGGCGGCACGCAGGCCCAACCCCGCGGTGCGTGGCCGTCGTCCGCCGGCGACGAGAACGCGGTCGACGTCGATCCGACCCGGTCGCATCCCGTCCGTCCGCGCCCGCCACGGGCCCTCCCCGGTGACCTCGCTGAGTTCGGTGCCGGTCCGTACGTCGACGCCCTCGTCCCGGAGCCGCGCGGCGATCAGCTCGCCGACCTCCGGATCCTCCCGCGGCAGCAGTCGTGGGGACCGTTCCACCAGGGTCACCTCGCTCCCGAGGCGGGCGAACGCCTGGCCCAGCTCGCAGCCGACCGGCCCGCCGCCCAGCACCAGCAGGCGGCGCGGCAGCGTCGTCAGGCTCCAGACCGTGTCGCTGGTCAGCGGGCCGGCGTCGGCAAGCCCGGGCACGGACGGCACCGTCGGCTCCGAGCCGACCGACACCAGGACGCACCGCGCCGTCAGCTCCCGCCCGTCCGACGCCAACCGCACGCGGCGCGGCCCGACGAAGGTCGCCTCGTCGGAGATCACCTGAGCGCCGGCGGCGCGGACCCGCTCCGGCGCGTCGTGCGGCGCGATGGCCCGCTGCGCGGCGCGCACGTGCGCCATCACCTCGGCCAGGTCGACCACCGGCTCCACCGGTGTCAGCCCCACCCGGTCGGCGCGCCGCATCCGTTGGGCCAGGTCGGCCGCCTCGATCAACGCCTTGCTCGGCACGCAGCCCGTCCAGAGGCACTCGCCACCGGTGCGGTCCCGTTCGACCAGGGCGACCCGGGCGCCCAGCCCTCCGGCGACCACCGCCGAGACCAGGCCCGCCGTGCCCCCGCCGAGGACAAGAAGATCAAGGTCGGTCACGGATGCCCCGCCATCGGCACCGGTCGCCGTACGCCCTTCGTCATGCCGTGACGCTATCCGCGCGGCACGCGCACCCGCACGGCTTGCCGGAGATGTCAGCGACCGGTAAGAACCGACGGGTCCGGTCGGTCAGCCGGATCGCCGACCCGACACCACGTGGATGTGTCCGCCGCGCAGCACCTCGTGCCGCACATCGACGAAGCCGGCCTCCAGCGGTGTCCACGGATGCCGATGCGGATCGGAGCCACCGGCGAGGCATGCCAGACGGGCGGCCGGGGAGAGGATCCGCCACCCGTTGGCCGGCAGGGCGAGGTCGACGATCGTCGCCCGCCCACCGGGGCGCAGCAGGTCGATCGCCCGTTCCCACGCTCGACGCCAGTCGGCGACGACACTGAGCGCGTAGACGAAGAGCACCGCGTCGAACTCCGGGCCCGCCCGCAGCGCCGGTGGTGGATCCGCCGCGTCCGCCAGCATCAGGTGGACGTTCGTCCAGCCGGCGCGATCGACGCGCGACCGCGCGCGGCGCAGCATCTGCGGACTCGCGTCGACACCGACCACCGCACCGCCCGCACCGACCGACGCGCGCACGAGCGGCATGGTCAGTCCCGTCCCGCAGCCCACGTCCAACACCCGGTCCCCGGCCCGCAGGGCGGTCGCGGCGACCCCGGCCACGCGTCCCGCCCGGTAGACGGGCCATTCCAGCGACACCACGTCGTACAGGCCCGCCACCAGTCGATACCGCAGGCCGCTCACGGCGCGCCCCGGGCCGGCTCCGTCCGCGCCGGCCGGGTGCTCCGGTCGGGCGAGGTGAGGGCCATGCCGCAGACCTACCCGTCGCGGGGGCCGGCTACGCCTACGGCTGTCGCCGCTGATCGCGCCACACATGCGAGAAAGCCCTGGCCCGCAGAAGACTGCCGGACCAGGGCTTTGCTCGGTGGTGCGCCGCCAGGGACTCGAACCCCGAACCCGCGGATTAAGAGTCCGCTGCTCTGCCAGTTGAGCTAGCGGCGCTCGCTGACAACGGGAAGAACCTTAGCATGCCCGCCGAGGCGGGTTCCAATCCGATACCGGGCTCCCCCCTTCGGTCGAGCTTAACCGGCAAAAACGCTTAAAACGCCCAGCCGGCACGGGACGGGGGCGGGTGTGGCGGCGTCGATGGGGCACGATGTCCGCCAGGCACGCTACGACAGGGGTGGGCATGGGCAGGTTCGCGCGGGCCGGGGCGATGGTGGGCGTCCTGGTCCTCACGGCGTCGCTGGCACTGACCGGGTGCGGCGGCGACGAGGAGAAGCCGGCGTTCGTGCCCGGCCAGCAGCAGGTCGGCGGCGTCTCGTCGACCGCGCCGGATCCGAGCGCCGCGCCGAGCGACGCCGCCGCGGCCACGCCGCTGACCGTGAGCCCGGCCGACGGCGCGACCGGACGGCCGGTCAGCAGCGAGATCAGCGCGCGGATCCCGGGCGGGGGCACGGTGTCGAAGGTCGTGCTCACCAGCGCCGACGGCGCCACCGTCGCCGGGCGGATGCGCCGCGACGGGTCCGGCTGGGTGCCGTCCACCGCGCTGAAGTACGCCACGAAGTACACCGCCACGGTCACCGGGACCGGCGAGGACGGCGCGCCCCGACAGGGCACCAGCACGTTCACCACGATGGCCAAGCCCAAGTCGATGATCGGCTCCGGCCTCTACCTGTTCAGCGGCAAGACCTACGGCGTCGCGATGCCCGTGGTCGCCGAGTTCTCGCCGGGCATCCCGAAGAAGGACCGGGCCGCGGTGCAGAAGCGGATGTTCGTGCAGACCGACCCGCCGCAGCCCGGCGCCTGGCACTGGGTCGACAACGGCACCCAGGCCTACTACCGGGCCCCGGAGTACTGGAAGACCGGCACCACGATCACGGTCCGGCTGGCGCTGGCCGGGATCCCGCTGAGCAACGGCCGCTACGGCAACCTCGACCGCAGCGCCACCGCCAGGATCGGCCGGGCGTTCGAGATGTCCGTCGACAACGCGACCAAGCGGATGACCGTCTCCGAGAACGGCGCGGTGATCCGCACGCTGCCGGTGAGCCTGGGCAAGAAGAGCACCCCGTCCTCCAGCGGCACCATGGTGGTGATGGAGAAGAAGGAGTCGACCGTCTTCGACACCCGGGACGAGCCGGACCCGAACAACCAGTACGTCACGAAGATCGACTTCGCCCAGCGGCTCACCTGGGGCGGCGAGTACATCCACGCGGCACCGTGGTCCGAGGGGGTGCAGGGACGCCGGAACGTGTCGCACGGCTGTGTCAACGTGTCGATGGCGGACGGCCGGTGGCTGTTCGGCAGGACGCTCGTCGGCGACCCGATCACGGTGAAGGGCACCGAGCGGCGGCTGGCCCCGGGCAACGGCTGGACGGCGTGGAGCATGAGCTGGTCGCAGTTCGTCGAGGGCAGCGCCCTGCCGGTGCCCAAGGGCGGACAGCCGGCGCCGTTCTGACCGGCGTAACGTGGTCGGACGCACCGCCGGACACGCCTCCCCGAGCACAGCGCCGGGCGACAACAGAATCGTTACACCGTCGTCAGGGTGTTCCGCTTCACTCCCGGCAACGGGTCACCGTTCCGGTGCGTCTGACCAGAGACGATGGGGACCGGGCATCACACTTGTGAGGGATACATGCGAGCTGGCCAGGACGAACTGATCCGGGGCGCAACCGCCCGGCGCGGCGGACGCCGCGCGCTCGCGGCCGTGGTGCTCGCCGCCGCCATGGCCCTGACCTCCGCCTGCACCGGTGGCGGAGACGACAAGTCGTCGAGCTGGCAGGGCGGCGGCGACGGCGGCGAGAAGGCCCCCAAGGCGGCGGCCACCATCAGCGAGCCGGCCGCCGACGCCAAGGACGTGCCGGCCTCCACCGCCATCACCTTCACCACCACCGAGGCGCAGGAGACGAGCGTCGAGCTGAAGGACTCCACCGGCAAGACCGTCGAGGGCGAGTTGGCGGCGGACGGGAAGAGCTGGCTGCCGGCCGGCGCCCTGGACTACGCGCAGACCTACACCGCAACCGTGACCGCCACCGGCGACGACGGCAAGGCGGCCACCGCCACCAGCACGTTCACCACCATGGCCAAGCCGTCCAAGCAGATCCGGGTCAGCAGCTTCCTCGGCGACAACCAGGTCGTCGGCGTGGGCATGCCGCTGATCGTGAAGTTCGGCCGGGCGATCCCGGAGGACTACCGGGACGACATGCAGCGCCGGATGACGGTCACCGCGAAGCCGGCCCAGGAGGGCATCTGGCACTGGGTGAGCCCCACCGAGGTGCGCTACCGGCCGAAGACGTTCTGGAAGGCCAACAGCACCGTCTCGTACCGGGTGCAGGCGGGCGGGCTGCCGCTCGGCGACGGCTGGTACGGCCGCTCCGACCTCAGCGTCGACGTCAAGATCGGCCCGGCGTTCGTGATGACCGTGGACAACAAGACCAAGCGGATGACCGTCACCAAGGACGGCAAGGCGGTCAAGACGATCCTGGTCAGCCTCGGCAAGAAGAGCACCCCGTCGTCCAGCGGCACCATGGTGGTGATCGAGAAGCTCCGCCACACCGTCTTCGACACGATGGAGGAGCTGGGCCCGGAGGAGGGCTACCGCACCGAGATCGACTACGCCCAGCGGCTCACCTGGGGCGGCGAGTTCATCCACGCCGCGCCCTGGTCCGAGGGCGTGCAGGGCCGCAGCAACGTGTCGCACGGCTGCGTCAACGTGTCGATGAAGGACGGCAACTGGCTGTTCGCCAACACCCGCATCGGCGACCCGATCACGGTCAAGGGCACCGAGCGCAGGCTCCAGAACGGCAACGGCTGGACCGACTGGAACATGAGCTGGGACGAGTACGTCAAGGGCAGCGCCCTGCCGTACGAGCCGCCGGCAGAGCCGGGCGACGACACCAGCCCGACCGCCGGGACGCCCAGCGCGCAGCCGACCGCCTGACCGGCGTCACCGAGCGGCCCGTCCCCACCGGGGCGGGCCGTTCGCCGTTTCCGGGTACGGCCCGACCGGCCCCCGGAAACGGCGAAGCCCCCTCCCGGAGGAGGGGGCTTCGTCATCGGGTGACTGATGGGAATTGAACCCACGACAACCGGGACCACAACCCGGTGCTCTGCCAACTGAGCTACAGCCACCATGCTCGCCGCTCCGGTCGACCCGGGCGGTGCGCGGACTAATAATAGCCACACCCCGGCCGGCCCCGTCCACCGGGTTCGGCCCCGGTGTCAGAGCTGCGCGGCGATCGCCTTCGCGGCCTCCACGTCCGGCCCGGGCAGCGGCACGAACACGGTCCGCCGGTAGTACTCCAACTCCCGGATGCTCTCCCGGATGTCGGCCAGCGCCCGGTGGGCCAGGCCCTTCTGCGGCTGGCCGAAGTACACCCGCGGGTACCAGCGCCGGCACAGCTCCTTGATCGACGAGACGTCGATCATCCGGTAGTGCAGGTGCGCGTCGAGCCGGGTCATGTCCCGGGCCAGGAAGCCGCGGTCGGTGGCGATCGAGTTGCCGCACAGCGGTGCGGTGCGCGGGTCCTTGACGTAACTGGTCACGTAGTCGAGCACCATGTCCTCGGCCTCGGCCAGGGTGACCGTGGAACGGCGTACCTCCTCGGTCAGGCCGGACTTGGCGTGCATGGTCCGCACGATCTCCGGCATGCCCTCCAGCGCCGCTTCGTCGGCGTGGATCACCACGTCGACGCCCTCACCGAGCACGTTCAGGTCCGGGTCGGTGACGAGCGCGGCGACCTCGATGAGGGCGTCCCGACGCAGGTCCAGCCCGGTCATCTCACAGTCGATCCAGACGAGAAGATCAGCCACCGGGACAGACTACGCGCCGCCGACCCGCCCGCGCCTCGGCACCGGGGGCCAGGTGGACCGCTAGGGTTTCCCCGTGCCAGCCGAACCCGTAGCCCCACCCGCCGTCGCCCAGGACGAGGCGGGCGGACGTACGGCCCGGCGGGTGGTCACGGTGCTGGCGCTCGCCGCGGTGCTGCCGGCGCTCTACCTGCCCGGCTTCGTGCACGACTACTTCGACCTGAAGATCTACATGCGGGCGATGGACTGGTGGGCGGACGGTCACCCGCTCTACGACTACGTCCAGCCGGACCGGGTCCAGGGCGCGCTCTACTTCACCTATCCCCCGTTCGCGGCGCTGTTGCTGCGCCCGTTCGCGCTGCTGCCGCTCGGGGTCACCATCGCCGCCTTCACGGCACTGACCCTGGCCGGCGTCGTGGTCACCACCCGCTGGCTGGTGCTGCCGGTGCTCCGGCGGCACGACCTGCACCGCGTGTTCGGCCTGACCGTCGCCGTCCTGCTGGTCCTGGCGGTGGAGAGCACCCGGGAGACGCTCACCTTCGGGCAGATCAACATGCTGCTGGTGGTGCTGATCCTGGCCGACCTGCTGTTCGCCGTACCGCAGGGGCGGCGCTGGGCCGGCGTGGGCGTGGGGCTGGCGGCGGCGCTCAAGCTCTTCCCCGGCATCTTCGTGCTCTACCTGCTGGCCACCCGGCGGTGGCGGGCGGCGGCGGTGGCGACGGCGACCGCCACGGCGGCCACGCTGCTGGCCGCCGCGGTCGCGCCGGCCGACTCGTGGCGGTTCTGGACCCACGAGCTGTGGGCCACCGACCGGGTGGGGCGCACCGACTACACCGGCAACCAGTCCCTGTTCGGCCTGCTCAGCCGGATGACCGCACCGGAGGAGCCGAGTCGCCTGCCGTGGCTGCTGCTCGCGCTGCTGGTCGGCGGGTACGGGCTGTGGCGGGCGGCGCGCGCGGCGCGGGCCGGGGACGCGCTGACCGGCCTGACGCTGACCGGCCTGGTCGGCGGCCTGGTGAGTCCGATCACCTGGACCCACCACCTGTACTGGTTCATCCCGGCCGTGGTGGTGCTCGTCGACGCGGCGCTGGACGCCGACCGGGCGACGCCCGCCGGGAACCGTCGGCGGCGCGGCCTGCTCGCGCTGGCCGTGGGCACCGGCGTGGTGATCGTGTACGGGGTGGTGACGTTCCAGGACTGGGGGGCCGGGCCGGCCCGCACCGACGACCCGGTCGACTTCGTCGCCCGTAACGCGTACGTGCTGCTCAGCCTGCTGTTGCTGGTCGTGCTGCCGATCCGCCGCAACCTCGACGCGACATCCGAAAATTCGGACTGACCGGACAGACCTCGCGTCCGGGCCGGTTCGGCGCTAATCTTGTCCCAACTACCTCAGGTTTCTCCCAGGTAGCACCGAATTCCCCCGGTGACGGTGGCCCTCCGCGTCGGCAGCGCGGAGGGCCGTCCGCCGTCGGTGCCTCACTCCTGCGCGGGCGGCGCGCCCACGGCGACCAGTTGCCGCCGGGGCAGCGGCGGCGGGACCGGCTGGCGGCCCAGCCCGCTCAACGAGCTGACGCCGAGCCGCCCGGCCAGCACCGGCACCTGGTCGGGCTCGACGACGAAGACCACCTCGCGCGGCCGGCTCGGACGCAGCAGCAGCGTCGCGGCGAGGACCACCAGCAGCGTCCCGCCGGCCAGCAGCGCCCACACCAGCCCGGGGAACCAGCCGGACCGCACCTCGCCCCGCATCTCCAGGTCGAGCCCGGCGGCGCCGTCCGGACGCATCACCACCAGGCTCAGCGACCGGTCGGCGAACTCGGCCGGACTCCACTCCAGCGAGCCGACGCCCTGGCGTATCCAGAAGGGCTGACCGAGCGGGACGGCGCCGTCCGCGCCGGCGGTGGCCGGGTCGAGACCGACCGGCAGCGGCCCCCGGGTCACCGCGACGCGCCGCACGGTGCTGTGCGGGACGTCGGCCAGCCACCGTCGCACCTGGTCGGTCGGGGCGAGGCCGAGGAACGCCGGACCGCCGGCGTCCCGTGCGGTGAGGCGCAGCCGGGCCGGCCCGGTCCGGACGATCGGGAGGTCGGCGCGGAGCGTCGCGTCCACATCGGCGACCACCACCGCGCGGGCGGGCGTGCGGACCGGCTCGAAGCGGGCGGAGAAGCCGCCGTCCGGGTCGGCGTGCCGGGCGGCGATCCCGAGTACGGCGCCCGCCACCAGTACCGCGACTCCCACTGCCAGCGCCAGCATGCCGGCGATCGTGCGTACGAAACGCATTCGCGTCGTCCCTCTCGGTAGCCAACTACCCGGCCGACCTTACCGACGCCTGTCGCGCGATCGCCGGATATCGGCGGCACCCGTCCCGGAACGGCAACCGGCCCGGCGGACACGATCCGCCGGGCCGGTGACTGCTGCCGTGCTCAGGACTTCGCGGTGGGCTCCCGCCGGGTACGCGCGAACGCCAGGCCGCCGAGGACCAGACCGGCCAGGCCGGCGACCAGGCCGGCCACCCCGAGCGCCGTGCCCGCACCCGAGTCGTCGTCGTCATCGTCGTCGTCACCGGCCGTGGCGACCGCCGGCGCGCTCGCGCTCGGGGACGCGGACGCCGCGGCGGCCAGCCGAAGCACCGGGGCCGGGTTCTCCGGCTCCTCCGCGCCCGGCGTCGGCTCCTCGATCCAGCGGGAGACGTTGCCGTCGGAGTAGGTCTGGAGCACCTTGAACACCATGGTGTCCACCTGCGGCAGCGGCCCCATCGACACCGGGAACTCCTGGAACTCGCCCGGCTTGACCCCGCCGCCCTGCGCCGCCGTGAAGGTCAGCTTGGAGACCGCCTCGGTGAGCTGGCTGCCGTGCACCTCGATCGGCGGGTCGACCTTGCGCTTCTCCACCGCCACCGTCCAGCCCGGCACCGGCATGGTGGAGACGGAGCCCACAGGCGCGTTCGCCGGCAGGTTCACCTCGACCTTGACCGTCGACGCCGTGTCGCTCTCGTTCGGCACCCGGAACGCGAACCGGCCGTAGCCGCCCTGCGCACCCTCCTGCGGGTTGATCGTGACGTGCGCCGAGGCCGGCCCGGCCAGGCCGAGCACGGCCGTGGCGACGGCGGCGAGAGTCAACGCGGCGGCGGTCGCGGGACGCCGGAGACGGATCATCAGATGGGACCTTCCATTACTTGATCGGCACGGTGGCGGTCACCGTGGCCTGGTCGATGTCGGACGTACGGACGGTGAGGCGGAGCTGCCAGTCACCCCGGGCCGGCAGGTTGACCTCACCGGTGGCGTGGTTGTCGCTCAACGGCAGCAGCGGGACCGTGATCGGCTCGATCCCGGCCGACGGCAGCGCCGCCGTGACCTTCCACTCCTGCACCGGCAGCGGCCGGTTGTCCTTCGTGTAGGCGTAGAGGTGCAGCGAGTTGTTGCCGGTCTCGGCCGGGTCCAGCTCGACCTGGAGCGAGTAGATCGGGCTGCTCAGGGTGGTGGAGAAGTAGCCGGCCGGCGCGCCGGCCACGTCGGCGGCCGCGGTGCGCGCCGGGGTGGTCTGCACCAGCGTCGCGGACAGGCCCAGCACCACCGCGGTGATCGCCAGCTCGGCCACCACGGCCCGCCGCATCGAGCCCGGTCGGCCGGCGGCGATCCGCCGGCGCACCAGCGCCCGGGAGTACGCGGCCACGCCGACCACCAGTGCGAACAGGCCGATCTTGGCGAGCAGCAGCCGCCCGTAGGTGGTGTCGACGAGCGCCTTCGGGCTGGCCACCTCGATCAGGCCCTGCACGGTGCCGGCCAGCAGCAGGGCGGCCACGGCCAGCGCGGCCCAGCGGGACCAGATCGGCAGGATCGCGTCCAGCTCGCGCTCGTCGGCGCGGCGCAGCAGGAAGACCGCCAGCATCACCAGGCCACCCAGCCAGACCGCCATCCCGCCCAGGTGCACGGCGTCCACCACCACCGAGACGGCGGGCGCCGGAGAGGCGGCGGCGTGACCGGCGAGCGGCCAGGTGAACAACGCCGCCCCGCCGAGGACGGCCAGGATGATCCCGTCGGTGCGCCCGACCGGACCGGCGAACAGCGGGCGGAGCAGGAACGCCGCCGCGGCCAGCAGGCCCAGCCGGACCAGGTGGGTGCTGCCGTAGGCGCTGCCCAGCACGTCGCCCAGGCCGGAGCCGGTGACGTCGAACAGCCCGCCGCCGTTGGTGTAGGGCACCTGGAGCCACAGCTCGGCCAGGGTGGCCGCCGCCAGCACGCCGAGGCCGGTCCAGGCCAGCCGCGCCGGACCCCGGCGGGACAGCCGGCGGGGCCAGAGCGCGGCCAGCACCAGCGCCGGGCCGACCAGCAGCAGCAGACCCACGTAGCCGACGTACTTCGCCACCTTGACCGCGTTCTCGGTCACCGGGTTCGCCCGGTTGTCGGAGCCGGTGTCGGTAGGCGGCTCCGACGGCGCGCCGACCGAGTAGGTGAAGGCGCCGGAGACCGGGTGGCTGTCCGCCGAAATCACCCGGTAGCTCACCAGGTAGGTGCCGCGCGGGCCGGACGGGTCCACCGGGATGGTGACCTCGCCGCCCTGGAACGTCGGCTCGCCCCGGTCGGCCCGAGAGCCGTCCGGCGCGATCACCCGGACCTTGCCGGGCACCTTCCGGACGCCCTCGCTGAAGGTGATCACCACCTGGGCGGGCGCCTCGGGCACCACGGCGGACGCGGCGGGGCTGCTGCTCACCAGCACCGCGTGGGCGCTGGCCGGGGTGGCCGGGGCGAGCAGCAGGGCGACCAGGAGGAGCAGCAGCCCGGCGGCGGCCCCGGAGCGGGCGGCGACGGCCCCGGGCGGGCGGCGTACGGCAGCAGTCATGACCGCCATGGTTCCCGAACCGCGGTGCGTCCCGCGAGCCGACCTCCGCCGGGCCCGCCGGTACGCCCGGTCGGCGCGGCGACGCGCGCCACCGGAACCTGGTCGGAGGTCATGCGGGGGTAGTCGGTCGGCCGACGGAAAAAGTTCCCGGCGTGTGCGGGACCACGGAATGGGTCGAAGGACCCTGTCCCCCACAGGTACGCCGCGTAACCTCGTCTGACGTGATCCCTGCCCCGCGCGACACCGCCGCCGACCCCACCGGTCCGGGGTCCGAGGCTGCGCGGGAGACGGTCACCGGATGGGCGCTGGCCGCCCGGCACGGCGACCCGGCCGCCCAGGCCGCCTTCGTCCGGGCCACCCAGGCCGAGGTCTGGCGCTTCGCCGCCGCCCTGGTCGACCCGGACAGTGCGGACGACCTGACCCAGGAGACCTACCTGCGGGCGTTCCGGGCGCTACCCGGCTTCGAGGGACGCTCCACCGCCCGCACCTGGCTGCTCGGCATCGCCCGTCGGGCCTGCGCCGACCACCTGCGGACCGTGGTCCGCCGCCGGCGGCTCGACGAGCGGCTCGCCGCGCAGGCCGCCACCGACCGGCCGTACCCGGATCCGGCCGGCCAGTTGGGCGCCGCCGACCTGGTCCGCCGGCTGCCCGCCGAGCGACGTTCCGCGTTCGTGCTCACCCAGCTGCTCGGCCTGTCCTACGCCGAGGCCGCCGACGTGGAGGGGGTGCCGGTGGGCACCATCCGCTCCCGGGTCGCGCGGGCCCGCGACGAGCTGGTCGGCGCCGTCGGCGACACGCTGGCCGGATAGCGGGAACCTTTGATGCCTCCCGGACGACGAATGACTGTGACCCCCTCCCCCACCCGGGCCGACCGCTGGCGCGCCCTGCGGCCCTGGCTCGGCGTGGCGGCCCGCCTCGGCCTGGCCGCCGTCTGGCTGATCGCCGGTGGCACCAAGGTCGGTGACCTGGCCGCCTCCGGCCGGGCCGTCAACGCCTACCAGGTGATGCCGTACGACCTGGCCACGGTGATCGGTGCGGCGCTGCCGTTCGTCGAGCTGGCCCTGGGTCTGCTGCTGCTCGTCGGGCTCGCCACCCGGGTCGGCGCCGGCATCTCCGCCGCGCTGCTCGCGGTCTTCATCGTCGGCATCGCCTCGGCCTGGGCCCGCGGTCTGGCCATCGACTGCGGGTGCTTCGGCAGCGGTGGCCAGCTCGGCGCCGGCGAGACGCCGAGCTACCTCCCGGAGATCCTCCGGGACCTGGGATTCCTGGTACTTGCCGGATTCCTGCTGATCTGGCCCCGCACCCCGTTCTCCGTGGACGGCTGGCTGGCGGGCGACATCGTGGAGGACGAGGATGAGTAGCCGCAAGGGACGCAAGGACGCGTCACGGGTGGTACGCGAGCAGATCGCCCGGGAGAAGCGACGCAAGCGCACCCTCTGGACCACGATCGCCGCGGTGCTGGTGCTGGTCCTCGCCGGGGGCATCGGCTGGGCCGTCTACTCCTCGCAGAAGTCGAACGACTTCACCGCGCCACCGGGCGCCAACGACGCCGGCACCGGCATCGTCGAGGGCGGCGGCCCGGTCACCATCGACCTGTACGAGGACTACCTCTGCCCCGTCTGCAAGCAGTTCCAGCAGGTCAACGGCGAGACGATCAACCAGCTCGTGAACGAGGGCAAGGCGAAGGTGGTCTTCCACCCGGTCGCCTTCCTCAACCGCTTCTCCACCACGGAATACTCCACCCGCTCCTCGGCCGCCTCCGGCTGCGCCGCGCAGGGCGGCAAGTTCCGCGAGTTCACCGACCAGCTCTTCGCCAAGCAGCCGCCGGAGGGCAGCGCCGGGCTGAGCGACGACGAGCTGATCGACATCGGCGCGGGCGTCGGGCTGGACCGGAACGACTTCGCCTCCTGCGTGAACGACGGCACCTACACGTCGTGGACCGAGCACGTGACCGAGGAGGCGAGCAAGTCCGGCGTGACCGGCACCCCGACCATCAAGGTCAACGGCAGCGAGGTGCAGGACAAGAGCCCGGACGGGATCAAGGCGGCCGTGGCGGCGGCCGGGAAGTGATCCCCGCACCGCTGCGCCGGGCCGGGCTGGTGGTCGCCCTCGCGGCCACCGCCCTGCTCGCGCTCGCCGCACCCGCCGCCGCGCAC
>NZ_CADEAU010000104.1 GCF_902825405.1 Micromonospora maritima
CGTGCCGACCACGCCCACCGCCACCAGGCCGACGACCACGGCGGCCACCCCCCACGGTCCGAGGCGGGCCAACCCGTCGCTCACCCAACCCTGCACCCGGCCGGCCGCGGCGATCACCGGGTCGTCCGCGCCGCCACCGGCGAACAGGCGCACCTCGTACCAGCCGTACCAGGCCACGTAGCCGCCGGTGAGCACGAGAAGCACGCCGGCGAGCCGGCCGAGCAGCGGCGCGGCGCGGCGGGTGCGTCGGACCAGCGACTCCCGGGCCAGCGCCACGGCGAGCGCGGCGGCGCCGACCGCCAGCCCCATGCCCAGGGCGTACGCCACGAAGAGGCCGATGCCGGCGAGCGGGCTGCCGGCCCGGAAACCGGCGACCACCACGGCCAGGAACGGGCCGATCGTGCACCCGAGCGACGCGACCGCGTACGCCGCGCCGAAGAGGGCCATCGAGCCGAACCGGGCCCGTACCGCAGGACCGGCCGCCGGACGTGGGGTGAACGCCGGCAACTGCCGGCCCGTGACCAGCCAGCCGCCGGCCGCCACCAGCGCCACCCCGATCAGCACCGACACCCAGGGCAGACGACGCGCCACCGCGTCCGCGGCCGGGCCGGCGAGCAGGCCGAACGTGCCGAAGACCGCGACGAAGCCGACGGTCATCGCGGCGGTCAGGGCCAGCGCCCGGCCCACCGGCGCGAGCGGCCCCCGGTCGGCCGCCGGGCCCTCGCCCGACACCAGCACCGACAGGTACGCGGGCAGCAGCGCGAAGCCGCACGGGTTCACCGCGGCGAGCAGGCCGGCGGCCAGGGCCAGGCCGTAGGGGGCGTCGGGCATGTCAGGTAAGCCCGGCGACGCGACGGCGCAGCTCCGCCTGGGACAGCGCGCCGGAGTGGGTCACCCGGCCGGCGGAGTCCAGCAGCACGTACCACTCCTGGCTGCGGACACCGAACCGGCGCCACACCTCGCCCTCGTCGTCGGCCAGGTTGGGGAACTCCGCGATGCCGGTGTCGCCGGCGAACCGCCGCATCGCCTCGTCGCCGCTGCCCAGCCCGGCCACCCCGATGAGGTTGACCCGGTCGGCGTGGTCCCGTCGCAGCGCGGCCACGTCCCCGGCGACGCCCCGGCAGCGGCCGCACCAGGCCGCCCAGAACCACAGCACGGCCGGCTTCCCGGCGAGGGTGCTGCCGGCTAAGGGCTTCCCGTCGATCGTGCGTACCGTGAAGTCCAGCACCGCGGGGACCGGCGCGGCGGCGGAGCCGGCGGGCGCGGCGGTCGTCCCGGCGGGTGTCGTGGGTGCCGACGTCGGGGTGGCCGGGGTCGACTCGGCGGCCGGGCGGTCGGCCCCGGCGCAGCCGGCGAGGGCGAGGACGGCGGTCAGTGTCAGTGGCAGCAGCGACGATCCGGTGGCGGGCATGGCCGGATGCTAACCAGGCCCGACCGGCGGCAACCCTTACTGCTCACTTACGGCCGCTCTAGGCGGGGCGGGCGCCGACCGCGTCGCGGATCTCGGCGCCCTGCTCGCCCTCGACCGCCCGGGCGCAGTGGGCGCAGCAGAAGAAGCGGCCGGAGACCTCGACGCCGTGCCCGACGATCTTGATCTGGCAGTGCTCGCACACCGGGGCCATCTTGTGCACCGCGCACTCGAAGCAGTCGAACGTGTGCCGGGACCCGTCGACCGTGCGCACCTCGAACGCCATCCAGTAGTCGTTGCCGCAAACCTCACAGGCAGCCATGCGAAACCCCCCGAAAACGGACCTGTCACCCCAGGGTCGCGTGATCGACACGTCGGGGCAACCGGAACCGGCGAACCTGATCCGGTCCGACGGCGAGTCGCTTCCGGCGTGTCGTGCGTTGACCGTGGTGACCGCTGCACATCCGGAGGATCCGTGATCAAGCGCAACAAGCTCTTCGGCAACCAGACCCGGGTGACCTTCTCCCTGCCCAGGGACGCCCCCGCCGGCACGGTCAGCGTGGTCGGCTGCTTCAACGGGTGGGAGCCGGGCCGGCACGAGCTGGTGCCGCGCCGCGACGGCACCCGGACCGTGACCGTCCGGCTCGGCCCGGGTGAGTACCGCTTCCGCTATCTCGCCACCGGTGGCGTGTGGCTGGACGACGAGGCCGCCGACCAGGTCGACGAGGCCGGCGGCCTGCTGCGGCTCTGAGGGCGGTCAGCCGCCGGTCGGCTCCAGCCGCACCGAGATCGAGTTGACGCAGTGCCGGGTGTCCTTCGGGGTGAAGCCCTCACCCTCGAAGACGTGCCCCAGGTGACTGTCGCACCGGGCGCAGCGGATCTCCGTGCGCCGCATGCCGAGCGTGTTGTCGGGGATCTCCTTGACCGCACCCGGGATGGCGTCGTCGAAGCTCGGCCAACCGCAGTGCGAGTCGAACTTGTCCTGGCTGCGGAACAGCTCCAGCCCGCAGGCCCGGCAGTGGTAGACGCCGGGGGTCTTGGTGTCGACGTACTCGCCGGTCCAGGGCGCCTCGGTGCCGGCCTCCCGGAGCACCCGGAACTCCTCCGGGCTCAGGCGCACGCGCCACTCGTCCTCGGTACGGGGCAGTTCGTTGTCGGAAAGACTCACCCCCCAACGGTACGTCGGCTGTCGGTGGCATCGCATATGGTCGCGGGATGGCGGGCAGGAGTGCGGTCGAGGAGATCGAGGTCGCCGGGCACACCGTGCGGCTCAGCAGCCCCGACCGGGTGATCTTTCCCCAGCGCGGCTTCACCAAGGCGGACGTCTTCCACTACTACCTGGCGGTGGGCGACGGGATCAGTCGCGCCCTGCGGGACCGGCCCACCACGCTCCAGCGCTTCCCCGAGGGCATCGAGGGGGAGATGTTCTTCCAGAAGCGCGTGCCGACCCGCGGCGTACCGCCGTGGATCCGCACCGCGCAGATCGCGTTCCCCAGCGGCCGCACGGCCGACGAGCTGTGCCCGGCCGACCTGGCGCACGTCGCGTGGGCGGCGCAGATGGGCACCGTCGTGTTCCACCCGTGGCCGGTGCGCGCCGCCGACACCGACCGGCCGGACGAGCTGCGGATCGATCTCGACCCGCAGCCCGGCACCGACTTCGCCGACGCGGTGACCGCCGCCGGGGAACTGCGCGGGCTGCTCGACGAGCTGGGGGTGCCCGGCTGGCCGAAGACCTCCGGTGGCCGGGGCGTGCACGTCTACCTGCGCATCCAGCCGCGCTGGACGTTCGTCGAGGTGCGCCGGGCCACCATCGCGCTGGCTCGCGAGCTGGAACGGCGCCGGCCCGAGCTGGTCACCACCGCCTGGTGGAAGGAGGAGCGGGGCCGGCGGGTCTTCGTCGACTTCAACCAGATGGCACGGGACCGCACCATCGCCTGCGCGTACTCGCTGCGGGCCAACGGGCGCGCCACCGTCTCCACCCCGGTCGAGTGGGACGAGCTGCCCGAGGTCGACCCGGACGACTTCCACCTGGGCACCGTGCCGGCCCGGTTCGCCGAGCGGGGCGACCCGCACGCCGGCATCGACGACGCGCCGTGGGACATCACGCCGCTGCTGGAGTGGGCCGAGCGCGACGCGGCCGATGGCCTCGGCGACCTGCCCTACCCCCCGGAATACCCCAAGATGCCCGGCGAGCCGAAGCGGGTCCAACCCTCCAAGGACCGCGACCGCCCTCGCCCCTGACCTGCCCGGGCCCACGGGCCCCCGCCGCACCCGAGGAGCCCCGATGAGGCTGTGGCCGCCCCGTCGATCACCCGCGCGACCGGGCCGGCGGCGCCGCTGGCCGTGGGTGATGGCCGGAGTGGTCGCCCTGGTGCTGGTCGCGGGCGCGGTGCTGGTCCGGGCCTACCCCTCGGTCGCCGCGACCACCTGCCCCCGGTGCTACGGCATGGTGCCGGTGCGGGACGACCTCTACATCGAACCCGGTCGGTCGGACGCCGACCGGCAGCGGCTCGTCGACGTGTACGACGCCGCGACCCGGCGGGTCGACGACTTCTACCGGGGGCGCCGGAGCGACCCGACGGTGCTCGCCTGCTTCACCCCCGGTTGCTACGAGCGGATCGGTGGTGGTGGCGAGCGGGGGATCGCCATCCTCGACCAGGCGCTGATGCTCTCGCCCCGTGGCATCGACCCGGTGATCGCCGCGCACGAACTCTCACACGTCGAGTTCCACACGCGGCTCGGCTCCCACGCCGACGACGTCCCGCAGTGGTTCGACGAGGGGCTCGCCGTCCTGGTCTCCGACGACAGTCGGTACCTGTTGCCGCCCACCGAGTCGGACCGCTGCCGGGACACCTCGCCCGGGCCGCTGCCGGACACGCTGGACGCCTGGCTGCGTGCCGCGAGCGCGGACGAGCAGGTGTACGCCCGGGCCGCCTGCCGGGTCCACCGGTGGGTCGACGGGCACGGGGGTCGGCGGGCCGTGTTGGACCTGATCGACCGGGTCCGCGCCGGGGACGACGTCGGCACGCTCCTCGCCGACTGACCGGGCCCGGGGGTGCCGGTCCGCCTGACGCACCCCGCGCAGGCCGACATGGGACGCGACCTCCGTCCGCAGCTCGGCACGTCGGCAGGCGCCCACCCGTGGGCAGAGATCCAGCGCCGGCAGCGCATCCGTCCGGCGCGTCGCCCGGGCCAGGTCGACGGCGCAGCGGGCGGCCGACGCGCAGGGTATCCCGGCGATCTCCACCACCTCGCCGACCGGCAGGACGCCCTGGTGCACCGTCACGCCCCTGTGGACAACCCCGCGCTGCCCCCGGCCCCGCCCTCCCGCGGTCCCGGCCTCCCCGCCCCCGGCCACCCCGTCGATCTTGGACTCGTGGCACCTGCCAAACAGGTGTGGAAGGGGCATCCAAGGCGCCACAACTCCACGATCGGCGAGCGAGCGGGCGGGCCGGGGAGCGCGGGGAGGGTGGGAGGGGGCGACGGCAGGGGGTGGGATAACGATCATGTAACGGGCGCGAACCTTTTGCCGTCCTTCGCCGCTCTTCCCAGTCATCGGCCCGTCGGGGCCACGGGAGGGGTCGGATGAGACTGGTATGGAGGCGGGCCAGGGCGGCGCGGGGGCTGCTGCTCGCCGCGATCGCCGCGGCACTTGTCGCGATCGCCCTGGTTGCCGGTCTCACCGAGTACAACCGCAGGGCGGTCGAGGCCGGCCAGCAGGCCATGCTCAACGGTGCTCCGTTGGAGGAGCGCAGCCTGCTGCTGACCGGCCCCGCCGGACGCGACGCCGCGGAGACGGCGGAGCGTGACCGCAAGGTCCGCGACGGCTTCGCCGACGGGTTCGCCGGCGCCCGGGTCGACGTGTACGGGGCCCGGTACGGCTCGGGCAGGCAACTGACCGGTGATCTCGGGTCGCGACCCCGCAACGACGACCTCGTCTTCGCCAACCTGGCGACCCTCGACGACCTCGCGGCGCACGCCGAGCTGACCGCCGGGGCGTGGCCGGCGGCGGGCGCCCGCCCACTCCAGGTCACGCTGCCCGAGAAGGTCGCCGGCGCGCTCGGCATGGCCGTCGGTGAGCGGGTGCCGATGCTCGACCGGAGCACCGACCGGGCGAGCGAGGTGGTGCTCGTCGGCACCTGGCGACCCCGCGACGCCGCGGAGGCCTACTGGCAGTTGGCGCCCGGTGTGGGAGCGGGCAGTGCCGCGGCCTCGGACACCTCGTACGGGCCGTTCGTGCTCGACCCGGCCGACTTCACCAGGACCTTTCCGAGCCTGGTGTCCGCGTGGTGGGTGGTGCGCCCGGACCTCGCCAGTGTGGCCGGCCAGGGCCGGTTGCTGGACGTCCGGGACGCGCTCCCGGCAACCGTCGCCGGGGTGCCGGCGGCGGCCGGGCTCGGTGACTCCGCCCAGGTCGTCACCGCCATGGACCGGTTGCTCGGGCGGGCGGCCGGCGCCGACCTGGTGGGCCGGTCCTCGCTGGCCACGCCGGTCCTGCTGATCGTGGTGCTCGGCGGGTACGCGTTGATCCTGGTGGCCGCGCTCCTGCACGCGGACCGGCGCAACCAGACCGCCCTGCTCCGGGCCCGGGGCGCCGCACGACGACAGCTGGCCGGCTTCGCGGCCCGGGAGGCGACCCTCGTGGTGCTGCCGGCGGCCGTGGTCGGTCCGGTGGTCGCCGACGCCGCCCTGAGCCGGGTCGGTGTGTCGTCCGCCGGCGGCGACCTCACGGCGCTCTGGTTGGCGGCCGCGCTGACCGCCGCCGGATGTCTGCTCGCGATGGTCGCCCCGACGCTGCGCAGCGCCGGCACCTACGTCGCCGACATGGCGGCCCGGTCGCGGCCCACCCGGTCGGCCGCGGTGCAGCGGGCCAGTCTGGACCTGGCGCTGGTGGCGTTCGCGGTGCTCGCCTGGACCCAGTTGCGGCAGTACTCCTCGCCGGTCTCGGGCGCGGCCGGGCGACTGGGCGTGGACCCGCTGCTGGTCGCCGCGCCGACGCTCGGTGTGCTGGCCGGCGCCGTGGTGGCGCTGCGGGTGCTGCCGCCCACCACCCGCTTCGCCGAACGGTTCGTCGACCGCAGGCTGTGGACCGCGACCATCCTGGGCATGTGGCAGGCGGGCCGCCGCCCGCACGCCGGTCCGGTGCTGCTGCTCGCCCTCGCGGTCGGCGGCAGCACGCTGGCCTGGTCGCTGGTGGCCACCGGCGAGCGTTCCCAGGTCGACCAGGCCGACCACGTGGTCGGCGCCGACGTGCGGCTGGTCGAGCGCGACGGGGTCGCTCCGCCCGGTCGTGCGGCGGAGGTCGCGGCGTTCCCGGGCGTCCGGGCGGTCCTTCCCGCGTGGCGGGACGAGATCCGGGTCGGCCGGGCCGACCTGCCGGTCACGGTGGTCAGCCTCGACGCGGCGGGCGCCGCCGGCGTGGTGCGGCTGGACGACCGTCTGACCTCGGAGCCGGTGCCGGCGTTGTTCGACCGGATGGTCCGCGCACGCGGCCCGGCCGCGGGAGTCGTGTTGCCCGACGGTACCCGGTCGATCACCGGCACTTTCCGCACCGCCGTGCGCGACGCGGTCTCCCCGCAGCGCGTGCAGGTGTGGCTGCTCCTGACGCGCGCGGACGGACTCGCCCTGCGGCTGCCACTGGGCACCGGCGACGAGTCGGGTCGACGGGTGCCGTTCCGCGTCTCGCTGCCCGACGCCGGTGAGCTGCGGCTCGCCGGCTTCGAGGCGGACGGCGGTGAGGTCGCCGGGACCGCGTACCGACTCGGGGTGGACGACCTGCGCGTGGTCGACGCCGCCGGCACGGCCCGGCCGCTGTCGCTGGGGACGGACTGGAAGGCGATCGGGGAGGCGGCCGGACCGAAGACCACGATCGACGCCACGGCCTCCGGCCTCACCGTCGAGAACGACGTCGTGCTGGTGGCCGGCGGCCAGTTCGCGTACCAGAACGATGCGCGCTTCGCCGTGGTGCCGGCGGGTGAGGCTCCTCCGGTCCCCGCGCTGATGACCCCCGGGGTACGCCAGGCGCTCAACCTGCGGGCGGGGGAGACGGTCACCCTCTCGCTGTCGGGGGTGTCGCTGCCGGTGACCGTGGCCGGCGAGGTGGACGCCGTGCCGTCGGCCACCGGCGAGGGCGTGCTGCTGGACATGCCGGCCGCGACCGACTGGTTGATCCGTGGCAGCGGCGTCGTACGGCCGGTGCAGGAGTGGTGGCTGGGCGCCGACGAGGGCACGCGGCAGGCCGCCGGCGAACTGGCCGACGTGACCGTGCTCGATCGCCGGCAGACGGCGGAACGGGCCGCGGCCGACCCGTACTGGCAGGGTGCCCGCACGGGTCTGCTCGTGGCGGCGACGGGCGCGGTGCTGCTGGCGCTGGTCGGACTGCTCGTGGACGTGTGGGCCACCGCCCGCCGCCGGCTGGGCGAGTTCGCCGTCCTGCACACGCTCGGCGCCACTCCCCGCCTGCTGGCCCGGGCGCTGTTGGCCGAGCAGACCTTCCTGGCGGGAATCGGGGTCGGCGTCGGGCTGCTGCTCGGGGCCGTCGTCGGCGTGACCATGGCCCCGCTGGTCATCCTCACCCCGTCGGCCAGCAGGCCGGTGCCCGAGGCGGCATTCGTCCTGCCGTGGCTGCCGGTCGGGCTGACCGCGGCGGGCCTCCTGCTTGCGGCGCTGGCCTTCAGCGCGTTCATCGCCTTCGGCATCCGACAGCGGGTGGCGGCGGCACAGCTGCGGATCGGGGGAGACCAGTGACCGGGTGGAGCAGGGCGGCCCACGGCGTGGAGGAGGCACGATGAGCATCGGCGCGGTCGCCCGCCGGGTCCGGGCGTACGGCGGACAGTTCGTGCTGCTCGCCGCGCTCGCGGCGGTCACGCTGGCGCTGATCGCCGGCGTGCCACGGTTGGTGAACGGGCGCACCGAGGCGGGCCTGCAGAGCTTCCTGCGCAGCCAGCCGGCGAACGTCCGCGACGTGACGTACGCGACCGACACGCTCTTCAACGCCGGCAACGGCACGTCCCTGATGGAGGCGTTCGCGGCCGACCTGCCGCGGTTGCAGGACGAGATGCCGCCGTCCGTGCGGGCGCTCGTCGACAAGCGCTGGTTCACCGCGGAGACCGAGTCGGGCCGGCTGACCGGGCCGGACCTCGCCGCGCGGAACCTGCTCGTCGATCTGGGCCTGCGGAGCATGCCGGGCGTCGCCGAGGCGGGCCGGCTGACCGGCGGGCGCTGGCCGGACCCGGCGGCGACCGCCGAGGACCCGGTGGAGATCGCGCTGGCCGCCGAGGTGGCCGGCAAGCTGAACCTGCGGGTCGGCAGCAGGTTCACCCTGGCCGGGCCCCAGTCGGCGACGCCCGAGGGCGCCCCGGATCCGGTCCGGGCCGTGGTGGTGGGCGTCTACCAGCCACGCGACCGCACCGACGGGTTCTGGGACGGGCTGCCCCAGGTCCTTCGCGTCATCGAGCCGACCGGCGACGCGGAGCCGTTCGTCGCGCTCGGCGTGGTCGACCCGGCGACGCTGGACCGACTCTCCGCCGACGGGTGGGGTCTGCGGTTCACCTGGCGCTACCGGATGGGCGCGAGCGGGATCCACGCCGTGGACACGGAGCAGCTCATCGCCGACCTCGACCGGATGAGTCGGCAGGCTCAGGGCCGGGCGTTCTCCCGGGGGCTCGACATCCCGCTGCGGCAGTTCCAGGACCAGGTGTCGGCCGTCCGTACGGTGCTCGCGGTGTCCGCCACCGGCGCGCTGGGCGCGCTCGCCGGCCTGGTGATCCTGGCGGCCGGGCTGACCGTGCGCCGCCGGCGTACCGAGTTCACCCTGCTGCGGGCCCGCGGCGGCACCGCCCTGGTGGGAGCCGGGCGCAGCCTGTCCGAGTCGCTGCTGGTGCTGCTGCCGGCAGCGGTCGCCGGGTTCGCGCTCGGGAGCCTCGCGCCCGGCCCGGCGGCCGGGTCGGTGCCGGCCGCCGCGGTGGCCGCCACCCTCCTGATGGTCCTGGCGCTGCCGCTGGCGACCCTCGCCCTGCCGACCGGCGTCACCGAGCGGCGGGACCTGGCGACCATGCGTCCGTCGGCCCGTCGGATCACCATGGAGGCCGGGCTGGTGCTGCTCGCCGTGATCGGGGTGCTGCTGCTGCGCCGGCGGGGCCTGGTGCCCGGGGTGGTGGACCCGCTGCTGGTGTCGGTTCCGGTGCTGCTCGCGGTCGCCGCGGCGGTGCTGGCGATCCGGCTGTACCCGTGGCCGCTGCGGCTGCTCGGGCGGCTCGCCGCCCGTACCCGGGGCAGCGTCGCCTTCCTCGGCTCCGCGCGTGCCGCCCGCGCGGTGGTCACCACGCCGCTGGTGGTCGTGGTGCTGGCGGTCGCCAGCGCCGCGTTCTGCGGTGTGGTCGCCGCCGGGGTGGAGGCGAGCCGGGACCGGGTGGCCGCCCGACAGGTGCCGGCCGACGGGCTGATCCGGGGTGAACGGCTCGCCCCGGACACCGGTGCGGAGCTGGCGCGGCTGCCGGGCGTACGGCGGGCCTCGCCGTTCCTCGAGGAGGCGGGCCAGCGGCTGGCCATCGACGAGCGCGGCACCGACCTGCGGGTCGGTGAGGTGAGCGTGCTGCTGGTGAACGGGCCGGAGCTGGCCGCGATGGTCCGGGACGCCGACGTCCCGGTCGGGGTGCCGGACGCGCTGCTCGCCGGTGGCGACGCCGGACCGCTGCCGGCGGTGGTGTCGCCGGCGGTGGCGGCGGATCTGGCCGCCGCCGGCCGGGACGGCTCCGCCTTCGTCGGGGTGCAGGGGCAGCGGTACGAGTTCCGGGTGGCCGGCAAGGCGGACGGCTTCCCGCTGCTGCGCGCCGACACGACCCGGTTCGTGGTCCTGCCCTGGCAGCAGTTGCCCCGGCGGACGACCGTCGCGACGCCCACCGGATTCCTGGTGTCCGGTGACCGGCTCGACGTGTCGGAGCTGCGCCGGGTCGGCAACGAGGGCCAGCGCCGCTTCGCGAAGGGCGGGACGGTCGTCGGACGCGAGCAACCGCTGGAGGTCGAGGTGCGCACCTTCGCCCAGGCCCGTCGGCAGGTCGGCGAGGGCGGGGTGAACGCCGTCCTCGGTTTCGGCTTCACCGCGGGCGCGATCATCGGTACGGCGCTGGGCCTGCTCGCCGTCGCGTTCGTGGTGCTCGCCGGCGCCCGCGCCCGTGGGCAGGTGCTGTCCCAGCTGCGCACCCTGGGCCTGTCCCGGGGCCAGTCGAGGGGTCTGCTGCTGGTGGAGCTCGGCCCGTTGGTCGGCGTGGCGGTGCTGACCGGCGCGGTGGTCGGAGCGCTGCTGCCGCTCCTGCTCAATCCCGTGCTGGGCCTGTCCGCCTTCACCGGTGGCGCACCCGTCGAGGTGGCGTTCGAACCGCGCCTGGTCGTCGGAGTCGTCGTGCTCGGGGCGGTCGCCCTCGGCTTCGCGATCGTCGTCGAGGCCCTGAACAACCGCCGGACGCGCCTCGGTGAGGTGCTCCGGCTCGGAGAGGAGAGCTGATGACCACTACCGCGAACACGGCGGCGGTGCCGGACCTCGCCGCGCTCCAGCGGCAGGCCGCCCGCCGGGCGGCCGAGCGGGCCGGCGGAGAGGACCGGCTGCGCGGGCACATCGTCTGCGACGGTCTGGTCCGGATCTTCAAGACCGAGGGCGTCGAGGTCGTCGCCCTCCAGGGGCTCGACCTGGTCATCGACCGGGGCGAACTGGTCGCGATCGTCGGCGCCTCCGGCTCCGGCAAGTCCACCCTGCTGAACATCCTGTCCGGGCTGGACACGCCGACCGCCGGCATCGCCCGGGTCGCCGACTACGACCTGCTCGCCCTGTCGAACAGCAAGCGCCTGGCGTACCGGCGGGAAATGGTCGGCTTCATCTGGCAGCAGACCGGCCGCAACCTGCTGCCGTACCTGTCCGCGGTGGAGAACGTGGAGCTGCCGATGAAGCTGGCCGGGCGGCACGGCGGCCGGCGGGAGCGGCGGGAACGGGCGCTCCGGCTGCTCGACCTGGTCGGGGTCGGCTACTGCGCGGACCGCCGACCGGGCCAGATGAGCGGCGGCGAGCAGCAGCGGTGCGCGGTGGCCGTGGCGGTGGCCAACGACCCGGAGATCCTCTTCGCCGACGAGCCGACCGGTGAGCTGGACGAGGCCACCGGGGCCGAGGTGTTCACCGCGCTGCGCACCATCAACGCCGAGCTGGGGGTGACCATCGTGGTGGTCACCCACGACCACGCCGTGGCCGGCCAGGTCCGTCGCACCGTCGCCATCCGCGACGGCCGGACCGCCTCCGAGGTACGCCGGACCGCGCGGGCCACCGCCGACGGCGGCACCGAGCTGGTCAGCGAGGAGTACGCGGTGCTCGACCGGACCGGCCGGATGCAGCTGCCGGCGCCCTTCGTGGAGGCGCTGTCGCTGCGGGACCGGGTCCGGCTCAACCTGGAGCCCGACCACGTCGAGGTGCGGCCCGGCGACCGGGCGCACGACGAGGAGAGTGAGTGATGACCGAGCAGGCCGTGGCGCCGCCGGCGACGACCGTCGAGGACGTGGTGCGGGTCGAGGGGGTGAGCCGCACGTTCGGCAGGGGCGAGCACGCGGTGCACGCCGTGCGGGACGTGTCGTTCACCGCCCGCCGCGGCGAGCTGGTCGCGGTCCGGGGCCGCTCCGGTGCCGGCAAGACCACGCTGCTGAACCTGATCGGCGGCCTGGACCGGCCGGACGCCGGGCGGATCGAGGTGGCCGGGCACGACGTCACCGCCGCCGGGGAGAAGGAGCTGCTGGCGCTGCGGCGGGGCACCGTCGGCTTCGTCTTCCAGACGTTCGGCCTGGTGCCGATCCTGTCCGCGGCCGAGAACGTGGGGGTGCCGCTACGGCTGGCCAAGGTGCCGGCGGCCGAGCGCGAGCAGCGGGTGGCGGTGCTGCTGGAGCTGGTCGGGCTGGGCGGGCAAGCGGCGCAGCGCCCGTACGAGCTGTCCGGCGGGCAGCAGCAGCGCGTGGCGGTGGCCCGGGCGCTGGCCAACGAGCCGGACCTGCTCATCGCCGACGAGCCGACCGGCCAGCTCGACTCCGAGACCGGCCGGTCGATCATGGACCTGCTCCGGGCCGTGGTGCACGCCCGGGGCATGACCGCGTTGGTCGCCACGCACGACCCGGCGCTGATCGAGATGGCCGACCGCACCCTCACGCTGCGCGACGGCCGTCTGGCGACCGACTGACCCGGCCGGCGTCAGAGCGCCAGCTTCATGCCCTCGTGGCTGGCCTCGAAGCCGAGGTCGCGGTAGAACCGGTGCGCGTCGGCACGCTGCTTGTCGGTGGTGAGCTGCACCAACCCGCAGCCGCGGGCCCGGGCCTGGTCGATCGCCCAGCGCATCATGGCCCGGCCCAGCCCACGGCCGCGCAGGTCGGAACGGACCCGCACGGACTCGATCAGGCACCGTTCCACGCCGTGCCGGCCCAGCCCGGGAATGTAGGTGAGCTGAAAGCATCCGACCAGGTCCCCGCCCGCGTCGGCCACGACCAGGTGGTTGCGCGGGTCGGCGTCGAGGTCGGCGAAGGCCCGCTCGTAGGCGGCGTCCACCTCGGGCAGGTCACGGTGGCGGCCCAGCACGTCGTCGGCGAGCAGGGCCAGCACGGCGGGCAGGTCGTCCCGGGTGGCCTCCCGGAAGATCACATCGGTCACCCGGGCAGCCTGACACAGCGACACCGGACGATGGGGTCGGCGGCCCTTGCCGGTACCGGGCAGCATGACGCCATGGACCTTCTGCTGCCGTTCCGCTGGATCTACCGGGGCCTGGTCTGGTTCGCCAACTCGCCGCGCACGCTGATCACGTCGTACCTGCTGATGATCGTGGTGGCGGGCGTGCTCTACAGCCACTTCGAGCACAAGAGCGCTCCGGACTCGGTGTGGTGGGCGGTGGTGACCGCGTCCACCGTCGGCTACGGCGACATCTCCCCGACCACGTTCGGCGGTCGGCTCCTGGCCGCGCTGCTCATCTCCACCATGGTGCTGCTGGTGATCCCGCTGATCACCGCGCACTTCGCCAGCCGGCTGATCGTCGACGACGACGCGTTCGAGCACGCCGAGCAGGAGGAGTTGAAGGCCGACGTGCGGCGGCTGCGGGTCCTGGTCGAGGAGATGGCCGCCCGGCAGGGCATCGTGCCGCCCGAGCCGGTCCGTCCCGTGCCCGAGGTCGCGCCGAGCGACCGGCGCCGGCGCCGGCGAGGGTGACCGCTCAGCACCCGTCCAGCCAGCTGCGCAGCGCCCACCACCAGTGGACCGTCTGCGGCACCGTGCACCGCGCCCCCTCCTCGGCGGGAGGGCCACCGGTCACCTCCCGGAGCCGGCGCAACCGGTAGCGCACCGTGTTCGGGTGCACGTGCAGCGCGGAGGCGGTCTGGTCCAGCCGCTGGCCGTGGTCCAGCCAGGCGAGCGCGGTCGTGGCCAGTTCCCGGTGGAACTCGTCGGCCGGGTCGAGCGGGCCGAGCAGCGTGGCCCGCAGCAGCTCGGCCAGGGCCGGCTGGGCGGCCAGGGCGGTCTCCCCGGCCAGGTCGGTCACCCGGCGCAGCCCTCGGAGCCGCCGGTGCGTGGCGGTGCGCAGCGCCGCCTGGCAGAGCGCGTACATCGCCGGGGCGCGGTCCAGCGGCTGCGCCGGCG
>NZ_CADEAU010000105.1 GCF_902825405.1 Micromonospora maritima
AGCGCCTGCGGCGCAGCCCGGACGAGGTACGCGGGCTGCTGCCGCCGGGCCGGGTGCTCGGCGTCTTCGCCGACCGTCCGCTGCACCGCCCGCAGCTGGCCCAGATCGCGCACGCGGCCCGCACGCTGGGCGCGCACCTGCTGGTGCTGATCCCGGTGGGCGAGGAGACGACGGGTGGCCTGCCGGCCGAGGCGCTGGTGCGCACCGTCTTCGCCGCCCGTGACCGGATGCCGCCGGCGACGCTGGTGGCGGTACCGCTGGCGCGGCGACGCGACGAGATCAGCGACGCGCTGCTGCGGGCCCGGGTGGCCGCCGCGTACGGGGTCACCCACCTGCTCTCCACCGAGGGCATGCTCTCCGGCGCCGGTCTGCGGGTGCTGGTCCCGCGCGAGCTGGCGTACGACAACCGGGACGGGCAGTGGCGCTGGCGGGAGGACATCCCGCCGCGCAACCGGCGGCTGGCGCTCGGCCAGGACGAGATCGACGACCTGCTGGACCGGGGCTTCCCGCTGCCCGAGTGGCACACCCCGCCGGCGGTGGCCCGGGAGTTGGCCCGGGCCCGTCCGCCGCGACGGCACCGCGGGTTGGTGATCTTCCTGACCGGCCTCTCCGGCTCGGGCAAGTCGACGATCGCGCGCGGGCTCGCCGACGCGCTGCGGGAGCAGGGCGACCGGACCATCACGCTGCTCGACGGCGACGTGGTGCGCCGGGAACTCTCGGCCGGGCTCGGCTTCAGCAAGGCCGACCGCGACCTCAACGTGCGCCGGATCGGCTGGGTGGCCGCCGAGATCGCCCGGCACCGGGGGGTCGGCATCTGCTGCCCGATCGCGCCGTACGCGGCCGCCCGGGCGACCGCCCGCGAGATGGCCCAGGCGGCCGGGGCGGGTTTCCTGCTGGTCCACGTGGCCACCCCGCTGGCGGTCTGCGAGCAGCGCGACCGCAAGGGCCTCTACGCCCGCGCCCGGGCCGGCCTGATCACCGGAATGACCGGCATCGACGACCCGTACGAGGAGCCCACCGACGCCGACCTGGCGGTGGACACCTCGGACCTGACCGTCGAGGAGGCGATCCAGCGGGTGATGGAGCACCTCACCGAGACCGGCTGGGTGGAGCCCCGTCTCCAGCCCGCCTGACCGTCTGCCGCGTCCCGCACCACCCCGACCGCCGTCGTCCCGTCCGGGACGGCGGCGGTCTCGCGTCCGCCCCACCCGCGCGGTAGTGTTCGTTCTTGTTGGAATGCGTTCGACCGCGTGAGTGCGCCGCTTCGCGCACCCGGTCACGAGGCTCGGGAGGTGACCAGCGATGCTGGCGCGGCAACGGCAGACCACCATCCTGGAACGGGTCCGTGCCGCCGGCGGCGTCCGGGTCACCGAGCTGGCCGCCGAGTTCGGCGTCTCCGACATGACCATCCGGCGGGACCTGGAGACGCTGCACGAGCAGGGCCTGCTCGCCAAGGTGCACGGCGGCGCGACGCTTGCCGGGCCCAGCTCCACCGACGAGCCCGGCTTCTCCGCCAAGTCGGTCCGTCAGTCCGCCGAGAAGGCGGCGATCGCCGACCACGCCGCCCGGCTGGTCCGCCCCGGCGCCGCGATCGCGCTCTCCGCCGGCACCACCACCGCCGAACTGGCCCGCCGGCTGGTGGACGTGCCCGGGCTCACCGTGGTCACCAACTCGCTGCCGGTGGCCGAGATCCTGCACGTCGGCGGCCGGCCGGACCAGACCGTGGTGCTCACCGGCGGCGTGCGTACGCCGTCCGACGCGCTCGTCGGCCCGCTGGCCGTGGCCGCCATCGCCGCGCTCCACCTGGACCTGCTCTTCCTCGGTGTGCACGGGATCAGCGAACGGGCCGGGTTCACCACGCCCAACCTGATGGAGGCGGACACGAACCGGGCGCTGGTGGCCGCCGCCGACCAGCTGGTGGTGCTCGCCGACCACACCAAGTGGGGCACGGTCGGCATCTCCTCGATCGTCGGCCTGGACGCGGCGGACGTGCTGGTCACCGACGACCGGTTGGCACCCGAGGCACGACGGGTACTGGAGGACAGGGTCGGTGAGCTGGTGACGGCGCCGGCGACGAAGGGGGCGGAGTGAAGCGGACGCAGATCGAACTGGCCGACGGCCGGGAGCTGATCTACTTCGACGAGCGGGACGACGCGGTGCGGGACCAGCCGGACCGGCGGGACCTGCCCCCGCCGCCGCCCGCCTCGCAGCTGCGGTACGACCCGCTGACCGACGAGTGGGTGGCGGTGGCGGTGCACCGGCAGACCCGCACGTTCCTGCCGCCGGCCGACCAGTGCCCGCTCTGCCCGTCCCGGGGCGACCGGCACAGCGAGATCCCGGCGCCCGAGTACGACGTGGTGGTCTTCGAGAACCGGTTCCCGTCGCTCAGCCAGCGGGTGGCCGACGAGCCGGCCGAGATCACCCCGTTCACCCCGGTGCGCCCCGGGCGCGGCAGGTGCGAGGTGGTCTGTTTCACCGACGACCACAACGCCTCGTTCGCCCGACTCTCCCCCCGGCGGGTGCGGACCGTGCTGGACGCGCTGGCCGACCGCACCACCGCGCTGAGCGCACTGCCCGGCGTGGAGCAGGTCTTCCCGTTCGAGAACCGGGGCGTGGAGATCGGCGTGACGCTGCACCACCCGCACGGCCAGATCTACGCGTACCCGTTCGTCACGCCACGGACCCGCACCATGCTGGCCGCCGCCCGGCGGCACACCGACCGCACGGGTGGCAACCTCTACGCCGACGTGCTGGCCGCCGAGCGGGCCGCCGGCGACCGGGTGGTGACGAGCAACGAACACTGGACCGCCTACGTGCCGGCGGCGGCGCGCTGGCCGTTCGAGGTGCACGTGGCCCCGCACCGCGCGGTGCCGGACATCCCGGCGCTCGACGACGCCGAGCGGGACGCCTTCGGGCCGCTCTACCTGGACCTGCTGCGCCGCTTCGACGGGCTGTTCGACCTGCCGATGCCCTACATCGCCGCCTGGCACCAGGCGCCGGTGCGGATCGACCGGGAGCTGGGCCACCTGCACCTTCAGCTGTTCAGCATCCGGCGGGCGAAGGACAAGCTGAAGTACCTGGCCGGTTCGGAGTCCGGCATGGGCGTGTTCATCAACGACATCGCCCCGGAGCGGGCCGCCGAGCTGCTGCGCGCCGCCTGAAAGGAAGGGCCCCTTCTTAACGCCTGCGGTAGAGGAAGGGCCCCCTGTTAACAACCGCGGCTCGCGCATGGGGGCGCGGGGGGCCCGGGACAGGACCCCCCGCAGGGAAGGGACGGCTGGCTGCGTTCCGCAGCCACGAGGGTCGGCCGGCCGGCGCGCGGCGACGGCCCACCTTCCTGGACGCGACTGGCATCTCGTCCACCCTGTAAACGAGAGCGCACCGGATGTGGTCACGCCGTCCGGGTTGTGGCCCGGCCAGCACGCCGGCTCGCCGGCCGTGAGGTGTTAAGAAGGGCCCCTTCTACAACGCGAGGCGTTAAGAAGGGGCCCTTCCTTGCACGTCAGGCGGCGAGCTTGCGAGCCAGGTTCTCGTCGAGCGCGTTCATGAACTCGTCGGTGGTCAGCCACGGGGCGTCCCGCGAGATGAGCAGCGCGAGGTCCTTGGTCATCTGGCCGCCCTCGACGGTCTCCACGATGACCTTCTCCAGCGTGTCGGCGAACTCGGTGACCGCCGGGGTGCCGTCCAGCTTGCCCCGGTGGGCCAGGCCCCGGGTCCAGGCGTAGATCGAGGCGATCGGGTTGGTCGAGGTCTTCTCACCCTTCTGGTACTGCCGGTAGTGCCGGGTGACGGTGCCGTGGGCGGCCTCGGCCTCGACGGTGCGGCCGTCCGGGGAGAGCAGCACCGACGTCATCAGGCCGAGCGAGCCGAAGCCCTGCGCGACGGTGTCCGACTGCACGTCACCGTCGTAGTTCTTGCAGGCCCAGACGTACCCGCCCTCCCACTTGAGCGCGGCGGCGACCATGTCGTCGATGAGCCGGTGCTCGTAGGTCAGGCCGGCGGCGTCGAACTCGGCCTTGAACTCGGCCTCGAACACCTCGGCGAAGATGTCCTTGAACCGGCCGTCGTACGCCTTGAGGATGGTGTTCTTGGTCGACATGTAGACCGGGTAGTTGCGGTCCAGGCCGTACCGGAACGAGGCGCGGGCGAAGTCCCGGATCGACTCGTCGTAGTTGTACATGCCCATGGCGATGCCGCCGCTCGGGAAGTTGGCGACCTCCATCTCCATCGGCGAGCCGCCGTCGGCCGGGGTGTAGGTGATGGTGACCTTGCCCGGGCCGGGGACGACGAAGTCGGTGGCCTTGTACTGGTCGCCGTGCGCGTGCCGGCCGATGATGATCGGCTTGGTCCAGCCCGGGACGAGCCGCGGCACGTTCGACATGATGATCGGCTCGCGGAAGACCACGCCGCCGAGGATGTTGCGGATGGTGCCGTTCGGCGACCGCCACATCTTCTTCAGGCCGAACTCCTCCACCCGGGCCTCGTCCGGGGTGATGGTGGCGCACTTGACGCCGACGCCGTGCTCCTTGATGGCGTTGGCGGCGTCGACGGTCACCTGGTCGTCGGTGGCGTCACGGTGCTGGATCGACAGGTCGTAGTAGTGCAGGTCGACGTCGAGGTAGGGCAGGATCAGCTGCTCCCGGATCTGCTTCCAGATGATCCGGGTCATCTCGTCGCCGTCGATCTCCACGACCGGGTTGTTTACCTTGATCTTCGCCATCGACCGGCGCTCCTCTCGGGGGACACGTGCTCAAGCAGTACGAGCGTACTGCAAACTGACCGGGGCGTCCCAGCCGGCCTCACCCCGGGAAAACGGGATCGCCCGGAACGGGTCGCGATGGCATCCTTCCCGGATGCCGCTGACGCACACGGTCGGGTCTATCACGGTCACCGCACTCCTCGACGGCGCGGGTCCCTTCTTCCAGCCCCGCGAGGAGGCGTTCCCGGGCGCGACCGACGCCCAGTGGCGCGAGGCGGATCGGCGGGAGCCGGCTGCGGTCGGCACGGACGGCGGGTGGTGGCTGCCGTTCCGGGCCTTCGCGCTGCGCGCCGGGGACGGCCCGGTCACCCTGGTCGACGCCGGCATCGGCCCGGCGGACGCGCTCGCGGCGAGCTGGGCGCCGGTGCCGGGCCGGTTGCCCGCCGAGCTGACCGCCGCCGGCATCGACCCGGCGGACGTGCGCACCGTCGTCCTCACCCACCTGCACAGCGACCACGTCGGCTGGGCCGGCCCGTTCTTTTCGAACGCCGACCACCTGGTGCAGCGCGCGGAGCTGGACGCGCTGGAGTTGTTCCACCCGGACCTGCCGGCCCGGCTGCTGGGGCCGTTGCGCGCCGCCGGCCGGCTGCGGGTGCTCGACGGGGAGACCCGACTCACCGCCGGGGTACGCGTGCTGAGCACGCCCGGGCACACCCCCGGCCACCAGTCCGTGCTGGTGGAGCACGACGACGACCGTCTCCTGGTCACCGGCGACCTGCTGGTGCACCCGATCCAACTGGTCGATCCGTCCCTCCCCTACGCCCACGAGGAGGACCCGCCCCGGGCGCGTACGTCCCGCGAGTCCACCCTGCGCAGCCTCTCCCCCGTCCTCCTGGCCACCCCCCACCTCCCCACCCCCTTCACCCCCCACCCCGCCCGCTCGCGTCGATCATGAAGTTGGCGGCACGAACGGAGATCGAGAACGCCGCCAACCTCATGATCGACCGGGTCGAGGGTGGGGTGGGGTGGGGTGGGAACGCGGAAGGGGCGGTCGGCGGAAGCCGGCCGCCCCTTCCGGGGTGGTGCTCAGGTCACATGGAGGCGACGTCGCCCTGCTTGGCGCGGACGGCCTCGGCGGCCTCCTTGAGGGCGGCCAGCTCGTCGGCGTCCAGGTCGGTCTCGACGACCCGCTTCACGCCCTCGGCGCCGATCTGCGCCTCGACACCCAGGTAGACGCCGGCGATGCCGTACTCACCGTCGACCCAGGCGCAGACCGGCATGACGTCGCCGGAGTCCTCGGCCACGGCCTTCGCCATCCGGGCCGCCGCAGCGGACGGGGCGTAGTACGCCGAACCGGTCTTGAGCAGCGCGACGACCTCGGCGCCACCGTTGCGGGTCTTGACGACCAGCTCCTCGATCTGCTCGGCCTCCATGACGTCGCGCAGCGGCTTGCCGTTCACCGTGCTCTTCGACGGGACCGGGACCATGGTGTCGCCGTGCGAGCCCAGCGTCAGGGTCCGCACCGACTTCACCGGTACGCTCAGCGCCTCGGCGACGAAGTTGGTGAACCGGGCGGTGTCCAGCATGCCGGCCTGGCCGAGCACCCGGTTCTTCGGGAACTGGGTGGCGAGCTGGGCCAGCGCGGTCATCTCGTCGAGCGGGTTCGACACCACGATGACGACGGCGTTCGGGGCGTACTTCGCGACGTTCTCGGAGACCTGGCGGACGATCTTGGCGTTGGTCTCCAGCAGGTCCATCCGGCTCATGCCCGGCTTGCGGGGCAGGCCGGCGGTGATGACGACGACGTCCGAGCCCTCGATGGCCTCGTAGCCCTCGCCGTTCGGGCCGGTGGTGACGCCGACGACCTTGGTCTCGAAGCCCTCGACCGCGCGCGACTGGTTGAGGTCCAGCGCGAGGCCCGCCGGCTTGCCCTCCACGATGTCGGTGATCACGACGGTCTCGAAGATGTCGTACTCGGCCAGGCGCTGTGCGGTGGTGGAGCCGTAGAAGCCGGCCCCGACGACAGTGACCTTCTTACCCATGGTCGTCCCACTCCCTGATACCAGTCGGTTTTCCGGACCGTATCAGCCATCCTGGCACCGATCGGGCCAGGGGCGGACGGTTATGACCTGCCTGGGTGGTCAGCCCGTTTGCTCGGCCCGCTCGACCACGTTGGTCAGCAGCATGGCGCGGGTCATCGGGCCGACGCCGCCCGGCATCGGCACCAGCCGGCCGGCCACCTCGACCACCTCCGGGTCGACGTCACCGGTGTAGCGCCCCTTGCCGTCCTCGCCGATCACCCGGGTGATGCCGACGTCCACCACCGTCGCGCCGGGGGTGACCATGTCGGCGGTCAGCAGCCCCGGGACCCCGGCGGCGACGATCACGATGTCGGCGGCCCGGGTGTGCGCGGCCAGGTCGAGCGTGCCGGTGTGGCAGAGCGTCACGGTGGCGTTCTCGCTGCGCCGGGTGAGCAGCAGGCCGAGTGGCCGCCCCACCGTGTTGCCGCGACCGACCACCGCGACGTTCGCGCCGCGCAGCGGCACGTCGTGCCGGCGCAGCAGTTCGACGATGCCACGCGGGGTGCAGGGCAGCGGGGCGTCGTAACCGAGCACGAGCCGGCCCAGGTTGACCGGGTGCAGGCCGTCGGCGTCCTTGTCCGGGTCGATCGACTCCAGCGCCCGCTGGGTGTCCAGGTGGCTCGGGAGCGGGAGCTGGACGATGTAGCCGTGGCACGCCGGATCGGTGTTCAGCTCGGCGAGTGCCGCGTCGAGTCGGTCCTGACCGGCGTCGGCCGGCAGCGTGACCCGCAGCGAGGCGATGCCGACCTCGGCACAGTCGCGGTGCTTGCCGTTGACGTACGCCTGGGAGCCGGCGTCCTCCCCGACCAGCACGGTGCCGAGCCCGGGGGTGATGCCGCGCTCGGCGAGCGCCTTGACCCGCGCCCGCAGCTCGTCCTTGATCTCCGCCGCCGTGGCCTTGCCGTCCAGGATCGTCGCCGTCACGCCGTGATCGTCTCATGTCCGCGGTCGGACCGGACCACGACGGCCGGTGATCACGCTGCGCAACGTGCGTTAAGTCACGCAGAGTGACTCGCGCGGTCCCCGAAACCGGATCCGAGGCATCCGACCGGGACGGACCGGACGCGGGGAGCGGCCCGTCCAGCCGACCCCACCCGCGTACCGGCGGACCGGCCCTCGCCCAGAAGACCCTGCCCAGCGGTGCCGGGCTAGCAGGCGAGGGCTGCAGCGACAAGGCCGGTGGGCACGGATCGTAACCGCTCCGCAACGCAGACGTTGTCGATCCGCCGCATCACGACCTACCGTTACGACTCGTTGCGCAGAGTCACCCAACGTCGGGCCGACCGCGCAGCGTGAGGAGATGAGGAGACTCCATGCGTGTTCGTAGGCTCGCGGCCTGGACCGCGCTCCCGCTCGCGGTGACGCTGGGCCTGGCGGCCTGCGGCTCGGGCGGCAGCGGCGGCGGCTCCAGCGACCCCGACGCGGCCGTGCGGATCGAGATCGCCGAGCCGCAGCACCTGGTGCCGACCAACACCAACGAGACGAGTGGCTCGCAGGTGCTGTCGGCCCTGTTCAGCCCGCTCGTCGACTACGACGAGGCGAACAAGCCGCACGAGGTGGCGGCCGAGTCGGTGACGTCGTCGGACCACAAGGTCTGGACGATCAAGCTGAAGCCCGGCTACACGTTCCACAACGGCGAGAAGGTCACCGCCGACAACTACCTGGACGCCTGGAACTACGGCGCCTACGCCCCGAACGGCCAGAACTCGAGCTACTTCTTCGAGAAGATCGCCGGCTACGCGGACCTCCAGGGCGAGAAGCCGAAGGCCCAGACGCTGAGCGGCCTGAAGAAGGTCGACGACCTGACCTTCACCGTCACGCTCACCGAGCCGTACGTGGACTTCAAGACCATGCTCGGCTACACCGCCTTCTACCCGCTGCCCAAGGCGGCCTTCTCCGCCCCGGGCGTGCTGGCCGAGGGCTACGAGCAGGCGCCGATCGGCCAGGGCCCGTTCAAGATGAAGGGCAACTGGCAGCACGACGCCAAGGTCGAGGTGGAGAAGTACGACGCCTTCCCGGGCCAGAAGCCCAAGGTGAACGGCGTCGAGTTCCGGATCTACCAGCAGCTGACCGCCGCGTACGCCGACGTGCTGTCGGACAACCTCGACGTGATCAAGACGATCCCGACCGAGAACCTGTCGACCGCCGCCACCGACCTCGGCGACCGGTTCCAGCAGAGCCCGGCCTCGTCGCTCCAGGTGCTGGCGTTCCCGACGTTCCAGAAGGAGTTCAGCAAGCCCGAGGTGCGCAAGGCCATCTCGATGGCGATCGACCGGGACGAGATCACCAAGTCGATCTTCAAGGACTCGCAGCAGCCGGCCCGCTCCTTCGTCTCGCCGGTGGTCGCCGGCTACCGGGAGAACACCATCGGCACCGCCGGCTCGTTCGACCCGGCCAAGGCCAAGGCCATGTACGAGGCCGCGGGTGGCCCGAAGAAGATCGAGCTGTCGTACAACGGCGACGGCGGCCACAAGGACTGGATCGACGCCACCTGCAACCAGCTCAAGGCCAACCTGGGCGTGGAGTGCGTCGGCAACGCCGAGCCGAAGTTCGCGGACCTGCTGACCAAGCTCAAGCAGAAGCAGTCGGTCGGCCTGTTCCGGATGGGCTGGGTGATGGACTACCCGTCCATGGAGAACTACCTGGGCCCGCTGTACAGCACCAACGGCTCGTCGAACTACTACGGCTACAGCAACCCGCAGTTCGACAAGCTCCTCGCCGAGGGCGCCCGGGCGGCGACCGAGGACGAGGCGATCAAGAAGTACCAGGCGGCGGAGGACCTGCTCGCGCAGGACATGCCGGTGATCCCGCTGCGGTACGGGCAGAACAACTTCGGTCACTCCACCACGGTCAAGAACGTCCACGTGGACCTCTTCGACCGGGTCGACCTGCTGAAGATCGAGCGCGCCTGACCCACCCCGCCGAGGGCCGGGCCACCCCCACCGGGTGGCCCGGCCCTCGCATTGGCACGTAGTTCGCCCTGTTTCGGCAGACTTGCCAGCATGTTCCGGTTCATCCTGCGGCGACTGCTCCAGATGGTCCTCGCCTTCTTCGGGACCACGCTGATCGTCTACGCGCTGATGTTCGCCGGGCAGGGTGACCCGATCCAGGCGCTCGCCGGGGAGCGGCCGGTCACCGCCGCCCAGCGGGCCTACCTGACCGAGAAGTACCACCTGGACGCGACAGGGGTCGGCGGCTTCTTCTACCGCTACGTCACCTACCTGGGCGGGCTGGTCCGGGGCGACCTCGGCCAGTCGCTGACCGGGCGGCAGATCAGCGACATCCTCGCCGCCGCCTGGCCGGTCACCGTGAAGCTGGCGCTGATCGCGCTGGCCGTGACCGTGCTCTTCGGGGTCACCGCCGGCGTGCTCGCGGCCATCCGGCGCGCCGGCGTCTTCGACCACGCCACGCTGGTGCTGACGCTGCTGGTGCTCGGCATCCCCACCATCGTGCTCGCCCCGCTGGCGCAGTACTTCCTCGGCGTACGCTGGCCGATCTTCCCGCCCACCGCCGGCGCCGAGCCCTCCTTCTGGGCGCTGCTGCTGCCCGGCATCGTGCTCGGCTCCCTCTCCCTGGCCACCGCGTTGCGGCTGACCCGGACCTCGGTCACCGAGAACCTGCGCGCCGACTACGTCCGTACCGCCCGCGCGAAGGGCCTGGTCCGGCGGCGGATCGTCGGCGTGCACGTGCTGCGCAACTCGCTCATCCCGGTGGTCACCTTCCTCGGCGTGGAACTGGGCAACCTGATGAGCGGCGCGATCATCACCGAGGGCGTGTTCAACATCCCCGGCGTCGGCTTCAACCTGTTCCGCGGCATCCGCACCGAGGACGGCCCGCTGGTGGTGGGCATCGTCAGCGTGCTCGTCGTGGTCTACCTGCTGTCCAACCTGGCGGTGGACGTGCTCTACGCCGTACTCGACCCGAGGATCCGCTATGAGTGATTTCGAGACCGTGGCGGCGACGGAGGACCAGTCGGCGCGGCGGGGCGTCTCCGGCGAGCCCGGCACCCCCGACCGGGCCGGCCGGCCGGGACGGTCGCGCAGCCTGGCCGGCGACGCCTGGCGCGACCTGCGCCGCAACCCGGTCTTCTGGCTCAGCCTGCTGCTGGTCGTGCTGGTCGCCGCGATGGCCGCCGTCCCCGGCCTGTTCACCGCGAACGACCCGCGCGACTGCGTGCTCTCCCGGCAGCACGCCGGGCCGTCCGGCGGGGCCATCTTCGGGTACGACTTCCAGGGCTGCGACACGTTCGCCCGGGCGGTCTACGGGGCTCGCGCCTCACTGCTGGTGGGCGCGTTCTCCGCGCTGATCACCGGCGTGATCGCGCTGGTCGTCGGCATGCTCGCCGGCTTCTTCGGCGGGTGGGTCGACGCGGTGCTCTCCCGGGTGATCGACATCGTGCTCGGCATCCCGCTGCTGCTGGCCGCGATCGTGCTGCTCAAGCGCGTGAGCACCAGCGGCGAGACGGTGCGGCTCTTCGCGGTCATCCTGGTGCTGGCGCTGCTCGGCTGGACCACCGCGGCCCGGGTGGTGCGCTCCTCGGTCATCACCGCCCGGGAACAGGACTACGTGGCCGCCGCCCGGATGCTCGGGGCCGGCAACGGCCGGATCATGTGGCGGCACATCCTGCCGAACGCGCTCGCCCCGGCCATCGTGGTGCTCACCATCGCGCTCGGCTCGTTCATCGCGGCCGAGGCGACGCTGAGCTTCCTCGGCATCGGCCTGAAGGCGCCGACCATCTCCTGGGGCATCGACATCGACGCCGGGCGGGTGCACATGCGGGAGTCGGCGACCCCGCTGATCGTGCCGTCGGTCTTCCTCGCGCTGACCGTGCTCGCCTTCATCATGCTCGGCGACGCGGTCCGCGACGCCTTCGACCCGAAGCTGCGGTGACTCTCCCATGACGCAGAACGCGGTCCGGCCCACGCCGGCCTCCCCCACTCCGCCCGGCGGGCACCTGCTGGAGGTACGGGACCTGCACGTCGAGTTCCGCACCCGCGAGGGCGTGGCCCGGGTGATCAACGGGGTGACCTACCACCTGGACGCCGGCGAGACGCTGGCCGTGCTCGGCGAGTCGGGCTCCGGCAAGTCGGTCACCGCCCAGGCGATCATGGGCATCCTGGACACCCCACCGGCGCACGTACGCGGTGGTCAGATCCTCTACCAGGGGCGGGACCTGCTCACCCGCTCCGAGGAGGAACGGCGGCAGGTGCGCGGCACGGAGATCGCGATGATCTTCCAGGACGCGCTGTCGGCGTTGAACCCGGTCTTCCCGGTCGGCTGGCAGATCGGTGAGTCGCTGCGCGAGCGGGCCGGGCTGTCCCGGGCCGACGCGCGCCGCCGCGCCGTCGAGCTGATGGACCTGGTCCGCATCCCGGCGGCGGCGAAGCGGCTCGGCGACTACCCGCACCAGTTCTCCGGCGGCATGCGGCAACGCGTCATGATCGCCATGGCGCTGGCACTCGATCCCACGGTGCTGATCGCCGACGAGCCCACCACCGCGCTCGACGTCACCGTGCAGGCCCAGATCATGGACCTCCTGGCCGACCTGCGGCGGGACCTGGGCATGGCGCTCATCCTGATCACCCACGACCTCGGCGTGGTCGCCGGCGTGGCGGACCGGATCGCGGTCATGTACGCCGGCCGGATCGTCGAGCACGCCGACGTCCGATCGCTGTACCGGGCGCCGGCCCACCCGTACACGAAGGGGTTGCTGGAGTCGATCCCCCGGCTCGACGTGCGCGGGCAGGCGCTGTCGACGATCCGGGGGCTGCCGCCGAACCTGATGCGGATCCCCTCCGGCTGCCCGTTCCATCCCCGCTGCCCGTACGCGCAGCAGGTCTGCGTCGACGAGGTGCCGCACGACCTCGTGCTCGGCGACGGCCGGACCAGCGCGTGCCACTTCGCGCAGGAGGTCCACGATGACCGCGTCGACTGACTCCACCAAGGTGCGGGGCGAGACCGTCCTCGCCGTCGACGACCTGGTGAAGCACTTCCCGATCACTCAGGGGGTGCTGTTCAAGCGCCAGATCGGCGCGATACGGGCGGTCGACGGGGTGAGCTTCGAGCTGCGCCGTGGCGAGACGCTCGGGGTGGTCGGCGAGTCCGGCTGCGGCAAGTCGACCCTGGCCCGGCTGCTGATGCGGTTGGAGACGCCGACCTCCGGCCGGGCCACGTTGGAGGGGAAGGACCTGTTCCGGGCGTCCGGGGCGGAGCTGCGCCGGCTGCGCCGGAACATGCAGATGGTGATGCAGGACCCGTACACCTCGTTGAACCCGAGGATGACGGTCGGCGACATCATCGGCGAGCCGTTCGCGATCCACCCGGAGGCCGCCCCGAAGGGCAGCCGGCGGCAGCGGGTCCGGGAGCTGCTGGACGTGGTCGGGCTCAACCCGGAGCACCTGAACCGCTATCCGCACCAGTTCTCCGGCGGCCAGCGGCAGCGCATCGGCATCGCCCGCGCGCTCGCCCTGCGGCCCGAGATCATCGTCTGCGACGAGCCGGTGTCGGCCCTGGACGTCTCCATCCAGGCCCAGGTGATCAACCTGCTGGAGCAGCTCCAGGACGAGTTCGGGCTCTCGTACATCTTCATCGCCCACGACCTGTCGGTGGTCCGGCACATCTCCGACCGGGTGGCGGTGATGTACCTGGGCCGGATCGTCGAGATCGGCACCGAGGAGCAGATCTACCAGCGGGCCACCCACCCGTACACCCAGGCATTGCTCTCGGCGGTGCCGGTGCCGGACCCGGAGGCCCGCGCGGAGCGGAGCATCATCCGGCTCAGCGGGGACGTGCCGAGTCCGGCCGATCCGCCCTCGGGCTGCCGGTTCCGCACCCGGTGCTGGAAGGCGGAGGAGGTCTGCGCCGTCCAGGACCCGCAGACGGTGCCCCGGGCGGCGGACCCGCACCCCAGCGCCTGTCACTTCGCCGAGGTGCGCCCGGACGTCTGAGGCCCCGTCCCCCGGAGGAAGGAGGGGCGGGGCCGCAGCGGGACGTGTGTGAGGCGCACTCCTGTGGGCGACGGCAGCGCGCGGAACCGCCGGGTCGACGCGGCGGGTCTGCGGCGCGGCTCAGGCGGTGGGCGGCGCCCG